>CANIWQ010000001.1 GCA_947471365.1 Gemmatimonadota bacterium
GATTCGGGTGATCAAGGCGGGGGAAGCGGGGAAAGTGGTGTTCGAAATCGCATAACTGCAACTGTGAGTTAACGGTGACCCGTTAACCGTTGACGGTCTCCCGTTTACCTGCCGCATCCATATCATGCCAATCAATACGAAATTCGTCGCGGATCTTGAAGGCAAGATTACGCAGCTCAAGAAGGATCGCGTCTACAAGTCGCTCAACTATCTCGAGTCGCCGCAGTCGGCGCGGGTAACGATGGAAGGGCGCGGCGAGGTGTTGATTCTCTCGTCGAACAACTACCTCGGCCTGTGCGACGAGCCGTCGGTGATGGAAGCCGGCATCGCGGGGATCCGAAAATACGGCGCCGGCACGGGGAGCGTGCGGTTTATCTGCGGCACGTTCACGGTGCACCGCGCGCTTGAGCAGGCGCTCGCGCGTTTTGTGGGCACGCCGGCGGCGATGTCGTTTGTGTCGGCGTGGAACGCCAACGAGGGACTGACCGCGACGGTAGTGGAGGAAGGCGACTTCGTGGTAAGCGATGCGCTCAACCACGCGTCGATCATTGACTCGATCCGTCTGGCGAAGGCGATCACGAAGTGCACGACGGCGGTGTATCCGCATGGCGATCTCGACGACCTGGTGGCCAAACTGCGCGCCAATAGTGGAGCGAAGCGCCGGCTCATTTGGACGGACGGCATTTTTTCGATGGAAGGGAGCATCGCGAAGCTGCCGGAACTGCTGCAGATCGCGCGCGACCACGACGCCGTGCTGATCATGGATGACTCGCACGCTACCGGTGTGATTGGGGCGACGGGGCGCGGCACGGCGGAGCACTTTGGAGTGCTCGGCGAGGTGGACGTCATCACGAGTACACTGGGCAAGGCGATTGGCGGTGCGGCCGGCGGGTTTGTGGCCGGCTCCGCAGCGCTCTGCGACATGCTGACGCAACGCTCGCGCCCGCAGCTGTTTTCGAACGCGCTCCCGCCCACAGTGGCGGCCAGTGCGCTGGCGGCGGTGGAGTTTATTGAAGCGCATCCCGACCGGGTCGCGACACTGCACGAGAACTCGCGGTTCTTCCGGCAGGCGCTGGTGGAGGCTGGGCTCAATCCGCTCCCCGGCGAGACGCCGATTGTGCCGATTATTGTTGGCGAGACGGCGGACGCGATCCGGATGAGCGACATGTTATTGGACGAAGGGATTTTTGTGACCGGCTTTGGCTTTCCGGTGGTGCCGCAGGGCACGGCGCGGCTCCGGTGTCAGGTGTCGGCGGCGCACACGCGCGCGGACCTCGAGTTCGCCGTACGGGCGATTCGGAAGGTGGCCGAGCGCGTCGGCATCGTGAAATAGGGCGGAGCGCGCGGGCGGCACGGGAGCTACGCGTGACGCGAACGACCGGCGGTTCGTCCGAGAGGTGAGCCATCGGACCGCCCGAAAGGGTTGCCCGAGCGCGCCGTATGGACGGCCGGTCCTCCCCTCCGAGGTGTAGCATATGCGCCTGTTTCGAGCTTTCGTCGTCATTGCCCTTACCGCAGTTCTGGCGCGCCCGCTCGCGGCGCAGGCCAGCACGGTCTCGTGGCAGGATTCTTGGTACTGGGGCCTGTACGGCGGCCAGCTGTCGTTCCCGACGGTGGTAGCCCGGACGACGGCGCCGACGATCGGCGCGGACTGGCTGATTACGCGCACGAATTTCGCGCTGCGGGTGTTTACCGATCAGTCGTACTTCGACGCCGTGAGCACGGTGATCGATTTCCCGGCGACGGGCGCCGTACGTCAAGTGAGCATCACGGACCTCCGACGCGTGGGCGCGGCGGTCACGATCTTCACCCCCAATATCAATATTGTGCGGCCGTATGTGGGCCTTGGCTACGCGTTCAACTATGTGCGCGAGAGCGCGCCGCTGGGCACCTATTTTGCGAGCGCCGCCGCGAAGGACTCGATTGACACGCGCATCAACAAAGCGCGTTCGGCTGGTAAGCTCTTTGGTCAGCTTGGTGTGATGGCGACCTGGCGTCGCTGGGCACCGTTTATGGAATACACGGTGATGCCGACACAGGGCGCCGGCACCTGGCTGATCAACGGCAAGGGATTCTCCAATGCGTGGGCGCTGGGCGTGCGCTACAACGCGGGGTCGTCGATCGATAAGAAGTGGTAGTCGGCGCGTAGGGTGCGCAAAACGAAGAGCGGCGCGATCCCTAGGGATCGCGCCGCTCTTCGTTTATGGCCGCGTGTAAGCGCGGTGCCTGTTACTGCAGTGCGTTAGGCGCCCTTCTTTTTAGCCGCGGGGCGCTTGGCGGGCGCATCGGCCTTGGCAGCCTTGGCCGGCGCCTTGGACTTGGCAGGTGCTTCGGCCTTGGGTGCGGCCTTGGGTGCGGCCTTGGGTGCGGCCTTGGGTGCGGCCTTGGGTGCGGCCTTGGCGCGCGTCTTCTTGGCAGGTGCTTCAGCGGCGGCCGGTGCGGCAATGGAAACCGGCGCAACCGGCGCAACCGGCGCAACCGGTGCAACCGGTGTCACGACGGCGGCCGGCTTGGGCGACGCCGACTCGACGACACCGATCAGCAGGAAGTTCGGCGGCGGCGCCATTGCCTTGCCACCACGCCCACCACGATTCGGAACGCCACGAGCGACCATGCCACGGGGCGCAGGGGGATTGGCAGCAGCCTTGACCTTATCGTCGGCGGCCTTGAGTTCGGCTTCCTTGACTTCGATCTGCGAGGAAACGCTGGCGGCCGTAGCGGAACGCGCGACTTCGTACGAATCACCGCGCTTGCGAAGATCGACAACATCCCCGTCGTGCGCATCGCGAAGGATGCGCGGGAAGTTGCGTTCATTGAGGCTCTCGCTGTCTCGGCCGAGGAGATCGAACGCCTTTTGGCGTACCTGCTCAGCGCTGACCGCGTCTTCGCCGGTGACGAGTGCCGTGACGGCGTTGCGCACGAGGGTAAAGGCTTCGTCGCGCGTGAGGCGAATGCCGGCGCGGCCGATGTTGGCGTTGACGACGACCGGCTCGCGACGCTCGCTTCGCGGTTCGCGATGACGGCGCGAGTCAGCGGCAACCGGCGCAGCCGGAGCCGCCGGAACGGCCGGAACGGCAACAGCCACGACAACGACCGGTGCGGTGATCGGCGGCGTGGGCGTGGAGACCGCGACCGCGCCGGCCTTCCGGCTGCCTCGACCAGCGGGGCGGGCCGATGCTGGGGCAGCCGAAGCAACGGCAGCGACGGCAGCGACGGGCGCGACCACCGGCACTTCCACCGAAGCCGGAGCGAGGTCAGCACCCTGTTCTGCGGTTCCGGTGGCTTCTTCACGTTCGCGGCGTCCGCGACCGCGACCACCGCGACGTCCGCGCCGGCGACCTTCGCGTTCTTCCCCGTCAGCGCCCGCGACGCGCGGTGCCGGAGTTGCTGAGGTCTCAGCACTCTTGGCGACGCCCTTCGTGGGGGCCACTTCGAGCTGACCGTTTTCGAGCTTGGTGACGACGATGAGTCCCTTTTGTGCCGCTTCGGCGCAGAACTTGGAGAACTTGGAAATGCCCAGGTCTTTTTCGTCGAAGGAGCTGTCGATCTCCTGCATCACCTGCTTGAGGCGATCGGAGCGCATGACGTCGCCGTTGCGCACCATACGCGTAATGGCTTCCGTGACGAGTTCCCACGGGTCGTACTTGGTGTCGGCTCCGCCGTCTTCGTTGGCCTTAACGAGGCCGGCGAGCGCGTTGTAGCTGTAGTACTCGTCGCAGTTCTGCACGAGCAGATCGCTGGACGACTCACGAATACCGACGCCGATAACGTACTTGCCGTATTCCTTGAGCTTGATGACGAGGCTCGAGAAGTCGGAGTCGCCGGACAGCAGGATGATCGTGCCGATTTCCGGACGCGTGAAGACGAGCTCGATCGCGTCGATGGCGAGGCGGATGTCGGTTGCGTTCTTCTTGGACGACCCGTAGGCCGGGGCGAAGATGAGGTCGATCGACGCTTCGCTGAGCGGGACGATGTACTGCGGGTAGCGGCGCCAATCCGCGTAGGCGCGCTGAACGGCGACCTTTCCGTGGATGATGTCGGACGACAGCAGGTTGCGCAGCTCCGTTTGAAGATCAGAGCGGATCCCCATCGTGACGTTGTCGAAATCGATGAGGAGCGCGGCGTTGGGCGCGTGATGCGGAACGAGGGCACCCGGCACCATGGACTGCGGGGCATGCGCCTGCGGTCCGCGGTGCAAAGGCGCCACCGGCCCGCGGGATGGAACGACGTGCGAATGACGTGACTTCATGACTCTCTGGCGAACTCGCCGATGGCGGGCCAGCGGCCAATCGGTGGCTGGTTCGCGACAAATGCGCGGCAGCGCCCTGAAGGCGGCTCGGAGGCCCTGTGATGTGTAGGGGCGGCGAGCACGCTCATCCGGTCAGCCAGGCGCGCATCGTCCTTGCGATGCCAGCGACCCAGCGGATGGTGATGGCGCAGACGCCGACAACCCCGTGGTCCAATCGACGCGCCGGTCGTGCCGGTGATCGACGTCGCCTCTGAGCGCCGGCGATCATCGACGCGCACAGCGCATCGTGCATAGGAAGCTAATGACCCGATAGGCGTTTGTCACCGGCTAACCGGCTGGAGAGGGGGCGGAGGGGCGTGGGGGACGGTAAGTTCCAAGGCGAAACCTTCCCTTTCCCGCACCGTACAAACAGTCAGTGAAGCGACTCGGGTTCCGGTCCCGTCTGTTCCTTATTCTGGCGCTCTTCGCCTTCGTGCCTGCCATTCTCCTGACGGCAGCGTGGGGCGGGGCCATCGCGCGTCTCCTCCCCCGCATGAGCGGGACGGCGGCGTGGGATAGCGCGGCGGCGAGTGGCACGCGGGCGATAGAAATGGCACGCACCCGTGGTCCCCTCTCCGCCGCGCAAACGGCGGTTTTGGCGGCGCACGAGCGGGAGCTGGCGACGTCGCTGACACAAGCGCGTCGGTTTGAGTATTTAGCGCGCCAACTGGTGCCAGCGATGCTCTTGATCGGCATGGTCGCGCTGGCGGTGTTGACGTTTTTGGCGTCGCGGGCGGCGGGGCATCTGAGTCGACAGCTCAGCCGTCCGCTCGACGAACTGGTGGGGTGGACCGGCCGGATCCGTGATGGAAAAGCGTTGCCGGCGCAAACCGAGTCGCGCGGCGCCCCTGAGTTTGCGCTGTTACGGGACGGGATGCGGCAGATGGCGCATGATCTGGACGCGGGGCGTCGCGCTGCGCTTGAAGCCGAGCGATTGACGGCGTTTCGGGAGTCGGCACGCCAGATGGCGCATGAGATCAAGAACCCGCTGACGCCGATCCGTTTTGCGGTGGACCGGCTCAAACGATCGGTGCCGCCGGAGCTGTCTGATACCGTAGAGGTGTTGCAGGTGGAGTCGGCCCGACTGGAAGCGATGGCCCGGAGTTTTGCGCAGTTTGGGCGCCTGCCCGAGGGGCCTTTGGCGGAGATTGACCTTGGTGAGTTGGTGCAGACCACGGCGCGTACGACGGTTCCGGAGCAGGTGTGGTTCCGACTGCAGGCCGAGGAACCGTTGCCCCTGCTGCGAGGCTATTACGACGCGCTCAGTCGGGCGGTGGCAAACGTGCTGCTCAATGCCGTGGAAGCGTGCCAACAGGGTGGAGCGATTGACGCGCGCGTCGTGCGGCTTGGAGCGAACGAACTGATGCTGGCGGTCCACGACACGGGGTCTGGCATTCCGACGAACCGCGTGGCCACGATTTGGGAACCGTACGTGACACTGAAAGCCGGGGGCACGGGACTCGGTCTCGCCATTGTGAAACAGACGGTGGAAGCACACGGCGGGCGGGTAGAAGCACAGAGTTCGCCAGAAGCAGGAACAGAGATTCGACTCATCTTTCCGGTAACGCCTCCGGTATTGGGGACCAGTTCTTGAACGCAGATATCATCATTCCTATCGCATTTTTCGGCACGGTGGTGGTGCTTGCTCTTGGGGTGCCGCTCGTGCGCGCGTACGTGCGCCGGCAAGACGCGCAATCGCATTTGCCGCCGAGCGATCCCGAGCTGTCGGCTCGCCTCGCACGGATTGAGGCATCACTGGAATCGGTCGCAATAGAAGTCGAACGCATTTCCGAGGGGCAGCGATTCACGACCAAACTGCTCTCCGAACGTCGCACACCGGAAGCGGCGCAGGCGTTGCCGGCGCCGTCACTCGACGCGGGCGCGGTGCGCCGCGACGCGGTCTGATTCTCGACATTTTTCTCGTACTCACTCATGCCGTCGCTACTCATTATTGATGACGAGCCCAACATCCGGCGGATGGTGGGGGCGTTATTGGCGTCGGAAGGATTTGAGGTGCGCGATGCGCACGATGGCCCGTCTGGCTTAGCACGTGCCGACGAGCTTGAGCCGGACCTCGTGCTCCTCGACCTCATGATGCCTGGGACGCTCGACGGCATGACGGTGCTTGAGCGGCTCCGCGACCGTTTTCCCGATCTGCCGGTGATCATGATGAGCGGCCGCGCGGGCTTGGCGGACGCCGTGAAAGCCACGCGGCTCGGCGCCGTGAATTTTCTTGAGAAACCGCTGTCGCCAGAAGGGGTGCTGCTGGCGATCGCGAGTGCCCTCGAACTGCGGATGGCGCGGCGCGAGCGCACGGCACTGCGCGCGGATCTCGGGCTCCTCGGCGAATTGGTGGGCGACAGCCCCGCGATGCGCGAGGTGCGGACGATGATCACGCGCGTAGCGCCCAGTGATGCGCGGGTGATGATCACGGGCGAGAGCGGCACCGGCAAAGAACTTGTGGCCGCGGCGATTCACGCGGAGAGTGGGCGTCGCGACCGGCCCTTCGTGCGGGTGAACTGCGCGGCGATTCCGCGCGATCTCCTGGAAAGCGAAATGTTCGGACACGAGCGCGGCAGTTTTACGGGCGCCACGGAGCGCCGCATTGGCCGTTTTGAACTGGCGCACACCGGCACGCTGTTACTCGACGAAGTCGGTGATCTCGGCGCAGAAGCGCAGGCGAAGTTGTTGCGTGCGATTGAGGCGCGTGAGATTGAGCGCGTCGGCGGCGGACGACCGATCAAGATTGACGTGCGCATTCTTGCCGCGACGAATCGCGACTTAGCGCGCGCGGTGCAGGAGGGGGAGTTCCGCGAGGATCTCTATTTCCGACTGAATGTGATTCCGCTTCCGGTGCCGCCGTTGCGGGAGCGGCCGTCCGACATTCCGGCGTTAGTCCGTCACTTTGCGGCGCTCTTGCGGCGTCGATCGGGACAGCAGGCGCCAACGTGGACGAGCGAGGCGGTGGACTATTTGGTGCGGCATCGGTGGCCCGGCAACGTGCGTGAGCTCGCCAACATTGTGGAGCGACTCTCGATTCTGCACGCCGGGAAAGCGATTGGTGCCGCCGAGGTCGAGGCGGTGCTGCCGTTGGGCCACGACGGGGTGTCGGCCCCGCGACTCCCTGCCCTCTTGCAGCCGGAGCTCACGCTGAGTGACGCGCTCGACGAGCACGAAAAGCTGTTGATCAACCGCGCGCTCCAGGCCGCCGACGGGGTGGTGGCCGATGCCGCGCGTCGGTTGCGTACGGACCGTCCCAACTTGTATCGCCGCATGAAGCGGCTGGGCATCATCGCGCCGGGCGACGCGTGAAAGCGGCGCGCGAAGTGACACGCCGCGTCTCACGCAAAGCGACACAGGCCGCCGGTGTGACACAGGTGATGGAATGCACGAACAACCAGCGGGATAACGACTTAGGCGATGGGCGGGCGCGCGGCACGGCATGTGCTTGTGCTACCGGTGACCGTTCACCTCTGGAGAACTACCGATGAAGTCCATTCTGCGACACGCGTTGCGCTCTTGCGTCGCCTTCCTCCCGTCGCTGCCCATGGCTGTGGCTGCGCAGCGCGCCGACAGCACGGCGCTCCGGTTGTCCTCTGTGGCAAGGAGCGCGGTGGAGAGTTATAACGCCGCGGCAACGCGACGCGTCACCGGCGCATTGGATGTGCCAGCGGGCACGATCTACACGGGCGACGTGGCGGTGCTCAACGGACCCGTGACGGTCGCGGGACGTATTGCCGGCACTGTAGTGGCTATTAACGCCGACGTGCGCTTTGCACCGGGCGCTGAGGTGGGGCAGCATGTGATTGTGGTGGGCGGCAACCTTGTAGGCCAGGACGGCGCGAAGATCGGTGGAGAAATTCGCGTGCAAGCCGAGCTGCTCCGGTATCACCTCGACGGACAGCGTTTGGTGGCGGACGGCGAGCCCGTGTATGACGAATCGTGGTGGACGCGGCACCGGGTGCGGCACGAGTTTCGCCGTGGCGAAGCGTTCACCGACTTCTTCTACCTCGCGTCGCGCTCATACAACCGCGTGGAAGGATGGTCGTTTGCGGCGGGGCCACGGTTTCAACGCACGCCGGACTGGGGAAAGTTCAAGATCGAGGCGTTTGGTGTGGTGCGCACGGTCAGCCCAGTTCGATGGGACAATCAGACGCTAGGTCACGACGCGCGCGCCGAGGTGCAGTTCGGCAAGCCGATCGGCCTGGCTCTTGGTGCGCGTGCATTTGACGTGGTAGAGCCAACGGAAAGCTGGCAGCTGGGCAACACCGAGACTGGGCTTTCGTCGGTGTTACTCCACCGGGATTATCGCGACTACTACGTGCGCCATGGTGGTCAGCTGTATGCGCGCTTTCAGGCATGGGATGAGGCCGACCTCACGATCGGGCTGAGCGACGAGCAGTGGAGCAATCGCGCTGCCGGCGATCCGTGGTCGGCGACTCGCGGCCATGAGCCGTGGCGTGCGAACCCGACGATGGATCCCGGATCGATGCATCTGCTGACGACGCGCCTCCGCGTCGACACGCGGGAGCAGACAGGTTCGCCGTGGGCGGGTTGGTATTTGGTGGCGGAGATGGAGAAAGGCGCCGGGCGTATCACACGACTGGGCGCCCCAGTGCAGACGTTTGCCGTGCCGACGCCCGAAGCGGTGTCGTACACGCGGGGGTTTGCCGATGTGCGCCGGTATAATCGCATTGCGCCCGATTTCTTTCTGAACTTCCGCGTGGCGGCGGGCGGTTGGATGAGCGGCGATGCCTTGCCGACACAGCGACGACTCAGCGTTGGCGGACCAGGCACGCTGCCGGGCTTCGACTTTCGCGATACCGGCGGCCATCCCGACATTCTGACCTGCTCGGGTGGCGTGGTGCAGACGGGCGCTCCCGCGCAGTGCGATCGTGTGGCGTTGGCGCAGGTGGAGTTGCGGTCTGGATTCTTATGGTCGGCGTTGCGCAACGATGCTGAGGAAGACTGGTGGCGCCCGGGACTCAATCACCGCACGCAGTGGGTGCTGTTTGCCGACGCGGGTCGCGGCTGGAAGGTTGGGACCGCGGACGGTTCGCTGACGTCTTCCAAGGATGCGATGCCGAGCTTCAACTCGTACAAGACGGACCTCGGCATCGGGATCGACTTTGGCGGCTTTGGCGCGTACTGGGCCAAGCCGGTGAGTGATGAACACGAGCCGGCCCGATTCATCGTTCGCCTGGAACGGCGGTTCTAGCGCGTGACTGCCTTGCGACGCCTCGCTGCTTTCGCGCTTCTCACTGTGGTGAGCCGGATGCCGTTGCACGCGCAACGGCATCCGGTGGTGGAAGTGCACGCGCCGGCGCCAGCGATGGCGATGCTCGAAGGGCCCGTTGTCACGGCTCGGGACATGCTCGCGGGGAGCCGGATTCGCGAGCTCCTAGCGGCTGGCTTTCCCGCGCAGTTCCACTTTCAGGTGGAGCTCTGGAGCCAAGGGCGATGGACGAATGACATCGAGCGTCGCGCAGAGTACGACGTGAAGGTGCGCTACATTCCGCTCGACAAAGTGTACGAAGTGGTTCAAATGACCGACGGCCGCGCGCTGTCGCTCGGCCGGTTCGCACGAGTGGAGGATGCCGAAGCGGCGATTGCGCGCCCCACGCGCGCGCCGGTGACGGCACGTCGGATCAGTCGCCGGCAGTATTACCAAGTCACGCTGGACGTGGAAGTGCTATCGTTGCGCGACCTCGACGAAGTGGACCGTTGGCTCCGCGGCGAAATCGAGCCGGCGTTCAACGGGAACGCGGGGACGGTGGTCACCCGCGGACTCAAGACCCTCGTAGCGCGCGTGCTCGGCGGTGAGAAACGTGAGTACGAAGCGCATACGGAGCCGTTTCAGCTTCCGTAGCGGCGCGTTACCCCTTCCGCGCGGCGCGCGCGGCGCGCGGTGCGGCCGGCACGGCCGGTGCGGCCGGTGCGGCCGGCACCCGACTCTCGAGTGCTTCGATCTGGTGCAGCACATCGGGGCCATAAAACATTCGGATGTACTTGGCCTGCGCCGGCGTCAGGCGACGGACGGCCCACGACAGGTGCACGAAGTGCGGCTCCACGGGCGGATGCTGGAGATGCATGCCGCATTCGTCGGGGAGGTGATTCGACTTGCGGGTGTTGCAGCTGCTGCACGCCGTGACGACGTTGTTCCACGTATTGAGCCCGCCGCGGGAGAGCGGCACGACATGATCGCGCGTGAGCGCCTCTCGGTGGCGGAGCTGATTGGAGCGACGACCACAGTATTGACAGGTGTAGTGATCGCGCGCGAACAGGAACGTATTCGTCACCTGACGGCGGAAACGCCGCGGCACGTGAATGAACTTGGTGAGGCGAATGACGACGGGGCGCGGGTACGCAAAGCGCGCGGAGTGTACGAGCGAGTCGAGGTCGGCTTCGACGATCTCCGCTTTGCCGTCGATGACCAGTCGCAACGCTCGGCGGAGCGGCACCATCGTCAATGGTTCGAAGGACGAATTCAGAGCGAGACAGCCGACGATCACGCATCCCTCCGTGGAGAGTATGTCTGGCGGCGCAGTCTCGCGCCCGCCGTCATCTACTGCGTTCCGCCTCGGTGACCGGCACGGGCGTCAACCAGCCGTGCACGTCTTCGGTGCGTCCCTTGGCGATGGCCATATAGCGTTCGCGTATCGCCGTCGCGATGGGGCCGGGCTTGCCGTCCCCTACGGGGTAGCGATCAATCGTGCGGATGGGGGTGAGTTCTGCCGCAGTTCCGCAGAAGAACGCCTCATCCACCAGATACAGAAACTCGCGCGGCATCACCATTTCCTTGACGGTGAGTCCGAGGTCCGTGGCGATGCGCACCACCGAGTCGCGCGTAATGCCGTTGAGACTCCCCGACGAGAGCGGCGACGTGAACAGCACGCCGTCGCGCACGAGGAACAGATTCTCACCGGATCCTTCGGCCACAAAGCCGGCGCTGTCGAGCATAATGCCTTCGAGGTAATCGTCCTGCCGCGCTTCGGCTTTCGTGAGCTGCGAGTTCAAATAGTTCCCGCTCGCTTTGGCGAGCGTCGGAAAAGTGTTCGGCGCGGCGCGACGCCAGCTGGAGACGCGCACGTCGGCACCGTCGGTGACGGCCGCGTGACCGAGGTACGTGCCCCATTCCCAGCAGATCTTGAACGTCTCAACGGGCGCGTCCTTGGCGTAGATCCCCATCTGTTCGCCCGTGCGGGCGACGAGCGGGCGGATATAGCACTCGCGCAGGCCGTTGGCGGCGATGGTGTCAACCACTGCCTGACAGAGCTGGTCCACGGACCAGGGCAGTTCAAGGCGGTAGATCTTGGCAGAATCGCGCAGGCGGCGCATGTGGTCACGCAACCGGAACACAGCGCCGCCGGTGGGAGTCTCGTAGCAGCGAACGCCTTCGAAGACCGCCGACCCGTAGTGCACCACGTGACTCATCACGTGGATGTTGGCGTCCGCCCAGTTCACGAGCGATCCGTTTCGCCAAATGCGGGCCGTAGGTCCGCTGCCCTTCGCCATTGCGCTCCCCGTGCGAGAGGTACTCCGAATTCTAACTGTGGTGCGCGGCGCCGCGCTATGGAGTCCGCTGGCTTAGCACTTCGGCGGCGGCGGGGTGCATCGCTACCGCACGCGCGGGAGAAACGTCAGGGAGGTTGGCGTCACCGTGCCAGAGCGGGCGCGCTTCCAGCGAGCAAGCCGCTGCGCGGTGTCGCGCACGACCTGCGATTCCTCGCCGACATCGATGCCGAGGACGCGGCCATTTCGCACGCGCGGCACGCCGTTGACGACCACCAGCGAGGCCGGCGCGTTGCTCAGTGACCAGACGAGTGCGTCGGCGGGTTCGTACACGGGATACGATTCGTCGGGTACAGGAAACGCCGCGAGATCGGCGACCTTGTTCCGCTCGATCGAACCAATGATGCCCCCCATGCCGAGTGCCTTGGCGCCGCCGAGGGTGGCCATCTCGAGTGCGTCACGGCCGGTGAAGAGGTCGTCCCGCCCCGTGCGTGCGCGCTGTGCCAAGATGGCGAGCCGTCCCTCGTCCAGGAGATGCATCCGGTTATTGGATGCCATGGAGTCGGTGCCGAGACCCACGTGAATGCCGGCGTCCCGCATTTCGAGGAGCGAGGCGATGCCGTGGCCGAGCTTGGCGTTGGAGGCCGGACAGTGCGCGACGCCACAGTTGTGCGCGGCGATGGTCGCGAGGTCGGCGGCGTCCGTCCGCACACAGTGAATGAGCAGCGGTCGCTCGGCGAGCACGCCGGTCTGTTCCAACAGCGCGATGGGAGAGCGTGCACGTGTGGCGACGTCGATTTTCCGGCCGTGGAGGAACGCGGCGAATGCGCCCTCGCCCCCCGTTACGAGGTCGGATTCTTCTGCGCTCTCCGCGATGTGCGTGGCCACGGGGAGCTGATGCGCGCGGGCGAATGCCGCAACGCCGACATAGAGGGCATCACTCACCGAGTACGGGGCGTGAGGCGAGACGCCCACGCGCACCAGCGGGGTCTCGTACGTTTGCATCGCACGCACCGCGCGTCGGAGGTCATCGACCGACTGTTGCCAGACGCGCGGATCGGGGCCGAAGGTTTCACGGTACGCGATGCCGCGCACGCCGAGCGCGCGCATGGCGTCAAACGCTGCGGGGCTGGGCGCGGTGTCGGCAAAGGTGGTAATGCCGTGACGGAGCCCTTCGATGATGCCGAGTCGCGCACTGGCGAGGAGTTCTTCGTAGGTGAGCTCGGCGCGCGCGGCGGTGAGGGTGCGGATCCACGAGAAGAACGAGAGCCCTTCGAGGAAACCGCGCATCACCGTGAGGTCGAGATGCGTGTGGGTGTTCACAAGCCCCGGCGTGAGGATGACCTCACCGAGGTCTTCGTCGCGTCCTTCGGGCGCATCGCCGCGTGGGCCTACCCAGATGATGCGCTCCCCCTCGACGACGACGGTTCCGTGCTCGATGGTGGGCGCGGTCACCGGAATGACCCAGCGCGCGTGGTAGCGCGTCCGCAGGTCCGAGCCGAATGGGCTCACGGTTTGGTGGAGATGACCGACGTGCGCCGTGGGCACTCGAGCGTGGGCTCCGTGCCGGCGATGAACCACTCGGTGTAGGCGTCCTCGACCGGACAGAGCGGACCGTGCAGGAGCCCTGTTCCCACATCGACAATGCGCGAGACGAGCGAGGACGGACGTGGCCAATCGGGCGGCGCCGGTTTGCGCTCGTACACTTCGCGCATGAACGACGTCCACGCGGGAGCCGCGAGGCGTCCACCCTGTGCGTTGGGCATGATTTTCTGCGGCGCGTCAAAACCCATCCACACGCCCGCGACGAGATCGGCCGTGTAGCCGATAAACCAGACGTCGGCGCCGTCGTTGGTGGTGCCGGTTTTTCCGCCGGCGGGAAGCCGGATGTACTGGCCCACACTGGCTAAGGCGGTCCCTTTGCGGATGACGTCCTTCATCATGTCCACCATTAGCCACGCTTCTTCGCGTGTCAGGACGGGCTCGATGACCGGCTCCGGCTTCCAGACGACTTCCCCCTTCTCATTCTCGACGCGCACGATGGGGTACGGCGCCGTGCGCGATCCGAGATTCGCGAACACCGAATACGCGGCGACCATTTCAATGGGGTACACGTCAGCCGAGCCGATGTGGACCGAAGGGAACGGCGGCACCGGGGTGGTGATGCCGAAGCGCTTGGCCAGTTCGACCACACTGGCTTCGCCCACTTCCATGCCAATTTTGATGGCGATCATGTTGCGCGACTGATAGAGTCCGCGCCGCATGGTCATGTTGCCTTCGAACTTGAGATCGTAGTTCTGCGGCGTCCACGGCTTGGTGGAGTCGAGCTGTGGCACGCTGATGGGCGAATCGTCTACGAGATAACTTGGCGGACGTCCGCTCTGAATGGCGGTGGCGTAGACGATGGGCTTAAACGTCGACCCGGGTTGCCGCTTGGCCTGTGTGGCGCGATCGAACTTCGAGTCCTCAAAGTCGCGCCCACCCACCAGCGCGCGAATGGCGCCGGTCCGCGGATCGAGCGCAATGAACGCACCCTGCAAGTACGGCGACACGGCGGCCGAGGAGTCTTCGGCGGTCACCATGGCGGAGCGTGCGAGGTACTGCTCGTAGCTGCGGTGCGGGAACGCACCGAGCGAGCCGCTTTCCACGGCGCGGAGCTGGCGGTCGAGTGCGCGTTCGGCGGTGCCTTGCAGATCGAGATCGAGCGTGGTGTAGACGCGCAGTCCCTGTTCGTAGAGTTTTTTGCCGAATTTTTCGTCGAGCATGCGGCGGACGTATTCGACGAAATACGGGGCGTTTTCGCCGGAGCCGCCGCGACGGTGTGCCATGCGCAGCGGATAGGCGCTGGCGAGTGAGGCATCCGCGTCGCTGACGGCGCCCGCGCGGCGCATCAGCTCGAGGACGGTGTTGCGACGCTGCACTGCGCGCTCGGGAAAGCGGCGCGGGTTATAGCGTTCCGGACCCTTGGGCAGTGCGGCGAGCATGGCGGCTTCGGCGAGGTTCACCTCTCGCACCGACTTGCCGAAGTAGCGCTGGCTGGCCGACTCCACGCCGTAGGCGCCGTTGCCGAGGTAGATCTGATTGAGATACAGCTCGAGAATGCGGTTTTTGGAGTACTTGGCTTCGATGTCGCGCGAGACTTTGGCCTCGCGGAGTTTGCGCATGATCGTCTTTTCGCGAGCGTTGAGACGCTCGGGGAAAAGATTGCGCGCGAGCTGCATCGTGATGGTGGAGAAGCCCTGCGCAATGCCGGCGGCTCGCAGATTGGCGAGACTCGCGCCGAAGATGCGATAAAAGTCGATGCCGCCGTGGGAGTAGAAGCGTTTGTCTTCGGTGATGACAAAGGCTTGCTGCACCACACGGGGGATTTGTTCGAGCTTGATGAGGGTGCGGCGTTCGAGGCCGATTTCCGCTACGAATCGACCGTCGGCGGCGTAGATGCGGCTCGTCTGACGGGGCTGATACTGCTCGAGGCTCGTGAGCGAGGGGCACACGGTACCGCGGCACACCAGGGACCAGCCAATACCCGCGCCGACGAGCCCAATGAGGGCGACGCCAGCGAGGATGGCCAACGCGATGAGGAGGGGACGGCGGCTGTTCATCTTCCTGCGCGGAAGCTAGGCCGTTGCGAAGGGCTGGGCAACGCAGGACAGGGGCGATTCGACGGTACCGTGCCGGCGGGGGCTCAGGGAGATCAAGTGACAGCGGGGGGCGAGGTGTCTAGCTTTCGGCATGGCTCACCCCGCTCCCGTTCTTGACGAGCTCGCCTGGCGCGGACTCGTATATCAGCAGACCGATGGTCTCGACGCGCACCTCTCCGGTGCGCCACGGACCGCCTATTGTGGCTATGACCCCACCGCGCCGAGCCTGCACATTGGCAACCTGATTCCCACGATGCTGCTGGTGCATCTGGCGCGGCACGGGCATAAGGCCGTGGCGCTGATTGGCGGCGGCACGGCGATGATCGGTGATCCGTCGGGCAAGTCGGTGGAGCGTCCCCTGCTCTCTTCAGAGGCGATTGACGCCAACGGCGCGCAGATCCACGCGCAGCTCTCCGGCGTCTTTGCGCGCGCGGGCGCGAGCGGTGTCACACTACGAAACAACGACGTGTGGCTGCGGCCGCTGGGGTTTCTCGAATTCCTACGCACGGTCGGCAAGCATTTCAGTGTGAACTTTATGCTGGCCAAGGACACGGTGGCGAGCCGTCTCGAGACGGGGATCTCGTACGCCGAGTTCTCGTATATGCTCACACAGGCCTACGATTTTCTAGTACTGTACCGCGAAGGGGTGTCGTTGCAGGTGGGCGGGAGCGACCAGTGGGGGAACATCACCTCGGGCACGGAGCTCATTCGGCGCTCGGACAGCGGCGAGGCGCACGCGCTCACGGCGCCGCTTATCACGACGTCGAGTGGCAAGAAATTTGGCAAAACGGAATCGGGGGCGGTGTGGCTCGACGCCACGCTCACGAGCCCGTACCAGTTCTATCAGTTTTGGGTGAACGCGGAGGACGCCGACATTGGGCGATTCCTGCGGATGTTCACGTTACTGCCGAAGGACGAGATCGAAGCGCTCGAAGCTTCGCACGCGGCCGCGCCGCATGAACGGCGCGCGCAGAAGGCGCTGGCGACGGCCGTCACGACGCTCATCCACAGCGCCGAAGCGGCCTCGCTCGCCGAGACGGTGAGCCGCATCATTTTTGATAAGAATGCGAACCCGTCGGAGTTTGGCCACAACGTGTTTGAGTTCTTGCGTCCAGAGATTCCGAGCGTCACGGTCACGCGCGCCGCCGACGGCACGGTGGACGTGCTGGCGATTCTTGAAGGAGCCTTTGCGATCTCGCGCGGCGCAGGGAAAAAACTGTTGCAACAGAACGCCGTGTCAGTAAACGGCACGAAGTTGGGCGCGGACGAAGCGATGATGTCGGCGGACCGCGCGGTACAGGGCCGCTGGCTCCTCGTGCGCAAAGGCGGTCGCGACATCGCGTTGGCGGAACTCAGCTAAGTCGCCGTTCCGCGAGGTGTTGCGCTGGCCGACCTTAGCTCAGCAGTAGCTCCAGGGCGGCATCGAGTTCCGCGTTCGTGTTGTAGAAATGCGGTGAAAGTCGGATACACCCTTCGCGCACGGTGTGCGTGACCTTGCCGAGGCGCAGACGTTCGCTGGTCGCGGGAACGTCGACCGTGCGGAACGAGAGCACCCCGGCGCGCTGCGCCGGATCGACTGGGGTGATGAGCGCGACTTCCGGATGCGCGTCGGCAAATGCCACCGCACGGTCGGCCAGCAGACGCACGCGGTCGGCAATCACCTGTGGGCCGATCTCCAGAAACAGCCCGAGCGACTCCGCCATCGCGCTGAAGTGCACGAAATCGAGGGTGATCACTTCAAAGCGACGGGCATCATCGTGGAAGGTGGGGTCGTAGTCGAGGAAGCGACCGAAATCGCCGCTCGACGCCTGCGAGGCCCAGCCAATCTCCTCGGGTTCCAGTTCGCTGATGAGTTCGTCGCGCACGTAGGTGAAGCCGGTGCCCCACGGGGAGAGCAGCCACTTTTGCGTGCCGCACGCAAAGATGTCGACCGGCGTGTTGGCGAGATCGATCGTCAGCGGTCCCAGCCCCTGAATGGCGTCGACCACAAAATAGATGCCGCGTGCGCGGCAGGCGGCTCCGATGGCCGCAAGATCAAACCGGTAGCCACTCCAGAAGCTCACCCAACTGAGCGCGACCACTTTCACCCGTGGGTCGGTCTCGATGGCATGCATCAACGCCGCTTCATCTGGGCGTCCGTTGACGAGGGGAAGCAACCGGTGTTCGGCGCCGCGCCGGCGAGCGGCGATGATCCACGGATACACGTTGGCCGGAAACTCGCCGTGTACGCTGAGCACGACATCGCCGGGACCATAGGGGAGCGCGCGCGCCGCGAGGTTCACACCGTGCGAGGTATTCGACATCAACGCAATGGTGCGCGGACTCACATTGAGCAAACGAGCCGCCGCGTTGCGCGCGCGCTCGAAGGTTGGGAAGTAGTCGTCGTTCGAGAGCCGGAACGGTTCGGCACGCTTGAGACCGAATGCGGCGATTTCGTCGCGGGTCCGCTGCGGTAACGGCCCCGTCGAGGCGTGGTCGAGATAGATGGCCTCACCGGCCTCGGCCCACGGAAACTCTCGGGCGCGAAATGCGTGCACGTCGAAGGTCACGGTTCCCTCAAGTGTGGCGGTGTATCTGGGGGCTGATGTTTCCAGCGGCGGTGCTGCCAGAAATACTGGCCTGGGTACTGACGCACGAGCGCTTCGAGCCGCTCCGAGAAGCGGATCATGATGTCGTCCACGTCGCGCTCGCGGTTATCCGAATGCGTGATCGGGATTTCCTCGGCGACAAACACATATCGACCGTCTTGCTGGCGCAGCGCCTGCACGAACAGCACGGGCACATCGCCACGCAGGGCAAAAACGGCGCCCCCGCGCGGGGTTTTAGCCGGCCGGCCGAAGAATGGCACAATGGTGGACGCCAGCCCCACGGTGGCTTGATCGCTCAGCACGCCGACCGCCTCACCGGCCTTGAGGGCCCGCGGCACGCGACGTACGGCCTCTTGGTCGTGCATCACCTGCATGCCGAGGCGTTCGCGCGTGCGGCGGAAGAAGCGATCGGAGAGCGGGTTCCCCATGCCGCGGGCAATGGCGTGAAACGGAATCCCGCGCGCGGCGATGTACGCGCCGCTGAGTTCCCAGTTGCCGAGGTGCCCAGCTACAAAGATGAGTCCGCGTCCGCGCGCTAAGGCTTCGTCCACGAGGTGCCAGGTGGGGCACGGGTGGAAGAGCTCCAGTAGGTTTTCGCGGGTTCCGCGCGAGAGCAAGGTGGCTTCGATGGCCACGCGGCCAATGTTGTCGTAGGCCTCGCGAGCGACCGCCGCGACTTCGGCCTCCGAATAGGCCGGAAAGGCAGCGGCGACCTGCCGCTCGACCACGCCCCGTCGGATGCCGAGCGGCCAATAGCCAAGCCGAGCGATAAATCCGGCCACCGCCCCGCCGCGGCGCACCCCGAGGGGTGCGAGCGCCCCGACAAATGCTCGGAGCGCGGCGTATTCGAGTCGGTGCGCGAGGGTCGGAGTCTTCACGAGAGCGAAGGAAGGGGCGGTAGAACCTGCTCGAACGATAACCTTACGCGCGGAACAGGACACCTGCTCAGCGGCGTAGTATTATTCAGTTATGTCACGTCTGCTTGTTACGGGGTCGTCGGGGCTCATTGGCTCCGAAATGGTCGTGCACTTTGCGGCGCTGGGCTGGGAGGTCCATGGCCTCGACAGCAATCAGCGCGCGGTGTTCTTTGGTCCGAGCGGCGATACCCGCTGGAACCAGCAGCGACTGCAGCGTGACGTGCGCGGGTTTACGCATCATGAGGTGGACGTCCGCGACCGCGGCGGCCTCGATGCCCTGCTCGCCACGATGCGCCCCGACGCCATCGTCCACGCCGCCGCGCAGCCGAGCCACGACCGCGCCGCCAGCATTCCGTTCGACGACTTTGATACGAATGCGGTGGGGACGCTGAATCTCTTAGAAGCAGCGCGTCGCCACACGCCGCGCGCACCGTTCGTGCATTTCTCCACGAACAAAGTGTACGGCGACGCGCCCAACCGGATTGCGCTCACCGAGCTGCCGACGCGCTGGGACTACGCCGACCCCGCCTACGCACACGGCATTGCAGAGAGCTTCACGATTGACCAGAGCACGCATTCGCTGTTCGGGGCATCGAAGGTGGCCGCCGACGTGCTCGTGCAGGAGTACGGCCGCTACTTCGACATGCCCACCTGCTGCCTGCGTGGCGGCTGTTTGACGGGGCCGAGCCACAGCGGTGTGGAGCTCCACGGTTTTCTGAGTTACCTCGTCAAATGCAACGTCGAGGAGCGCACCTATCGCGTGTTTGGCTACAAGGGAAAGCAGGTGCGCGACAACATCCACGCCAAAGACGTGGCGCGCTTTGCCGAAGCCTTCATTGCCGCGCCGCGCGTGGGTGAGGTGTACAACCTCGGCGGCGGCAAGGGAAATGCGTGTTCGGTGATCGAGGCCTTTGATCTGGTCGCGGCGCGGACCGGCAAGCCGATGCTGCACGAGTACGACACAACCAATCGTGTGGGCGACCACATCTGCTACTACAGCGATCTCCGCAAGATGGAAGCGCATTTTCCGGGGTGGACGATCACGATTCCGCTCGGCACGATCTTCGACGAGATCGTCGACGCGTGGCGGGACCGGTTGCGCTGACTACGCCGTCGACGCTGCCGCGGCTGGCGGTCATCACCGACGGCGACGTCAAGCATGACAGCCGCGGTGCTGGACGGACGCTCGTGAATTTGCTTGAGCGCTGGCCTGTGGATCGCCTGCTCATTGCCACCACGGCCAGTGGCCAGCCGTCGCTCGACGAGCACGGACATCGCGTCATACAGGTTGGGGGGTGGCTACCGGGCGGAATGGCGTCGCGCCTCTCCCCGCTGGTCGGTGACGCGCAGACGCTCTGGGCTCAGTGGCGCCCGCTGCCCGGTCGCGCCGAACTCCTCGCATTTGCACCCGAGTTGGTGCTCGTTGTGCCGTCGACCGCGCCCGCACTCGTGTGGGGAGAGCGGATGGCGCGCGCACTCGGGCGCCCGGTAGTGACCTACCTCATGGACGAGTGGATGAACGAGCCCAAGTGGTTGGGCGGGAATGCCATCGATTCCACTCGGGCGCTCCTGCGCGCATCCGCCGGCTGGCTGGCGATTTCACCCTCCCTCGCTGAGCGACTGCCGAACATGGCGCGGTTGCAGCGTCCGCTGCAGGTGGTGCACAACCCCGTGACGTTGGACAGTACGCCGCCGGCTGCCCTCGCGGCACCACGCACGGGTCCCTATCGCATCGCCTACGCGGGCTCCGTGTGGCCGATGCATGCCGACGCCATTCGACTCGTGGCCGAATCCGTAGCGCGGCTTCGTGCGCGAGGCCTCGACATGCGACTCGTGTTGCACACCGATGACTATTTCTGGAGCACGGGCGCCGCCGAGTGGACCGCGCTCGGCGTGGAATGGGGCGGCCTCGTGCCCTATCGCGACCTTCGTACGAAGCTCGGCGAGTACGACCTGCTGTTGGTGGCAAGTTCGTTCGCGCCGGAACACGCGGCACTCTCGCGATCGTCATTGCAGACGAAAGTCACCGACTATCTCTCGGTGGGCCGACCGATTCTCGCCTGCGGACCAGCGTTTGCCGCATCGAATCGCTATTTGCGCGATCACCGGTGCGCGTGGTTGTTGGAGTCCACGACGCCTGCGGTGGCGGACGACGTACTCCACCGCTGCATGGAGCACCGCGTCGAAGGGCAAACGATGGCTGCCGCAGGCTACGCGCTCGTCGCCGCGGAGCACGAGGCGACGGCCGTCACGTCGCGCCTTTACGAGTTCCTGACCGCCGCTGCGGCACGTTCGTAGCCCTCGGCCATCGCGGCGCGTGGCCAGTGCGCCGCCGTTGCGCGTGCTCCGGTGGCAAGTTGGGAGTGCACGCTATCGTCGGCCAGGAGGCGTGCGATCGTTGACGCAGCGTTCGCCGGCTCTGTGGCCGTCAGTGCGATTCCGTTCACGCCGTCGGTGACATAGCGCGCCGCGAGCGGGGTTCGTGACGCCAGCACCGGCACGCCAGCGGCGAACGCGTCGAGCGCGGCGAAACCAAAGTCATCGCCGTCGGCGAGGATCCACACGACGCGCGCGCCCGATACGGCAATGGCGCGCTCGGCGGGCTCGTCCGTGAGTGACACGGCGCTGCCAATACCGAGCGCGGCCACCTGAATGCGCAGGGCATCGTCATCGCCGGTCGGACCGGTCAAGACGATGCGAAGCTCCGGATGACGCGGCGCCACGAGCGCGAGCGCCCGAAGCGCCGGGAGGAGTGCACCCCGTGTGTCCCGATCAAACACACAGGTGACCACGGCGCCCGTGGGCACACGCGGTGACATAACGTCCGGCGCCGCGCTGACCGCGACGCCGGCGTCGATCAGCCGCAGTGACAGTTGTGCGGTGCGACGATCTTCTTCGGAGGCGAAGAGCATCCCAGTCCTCGCGAGGCGCGCACCGAATCGAGCGGCACGCCCGTCCGACAAGTGCGCGCGCGGAGGATTGCGGCGCACCACCGCGCCGCGACCGACGCTCCGGATCGCCACGGACGCCACGAGCTGCGCGCGCTCACCGTGCACGAACACCACATCGGAGAGCGTCTGCTTCAGCACCCCGCGGAGCCGCCACGCATCGGTCAGCCAGCGGCCGCGCACCGCGATCTCCACGGCGTCGAAGCCTGCGTCTCTCACAATCCGTGAGACCTGACTGCGCGCGGGGCAGACCATGACCACCTCCACGCCGCGTGCGCGCATTTCCCTGCCCGCTTCTACAAAGGCGCGCGCGTGCCCGTCCCACACCACGTCGAGAAAAAGAAAACAGACCCGCATATGGGCCGGCCCCGCTACGGCAGAGCGGGGTCGCCCACCTGCAACGCGTGCAGGCGCGCGTAGGCACCGCCGGCCGCGAGGAGCGCGGTGTGCGTTCCACGCTCGGCAATTCGGCCGCCGTCGAGGACGAGGATCTCGGTGGCGTTCGTGACTGTCGACAACCGATGCGCAATCACAAACACCGTGCGACCGGCGAGCAGGCGATCGATGGCCTCCTGCACGAGCCGCTCGCTCTCGGTGTCGAGCGCCGAGGTTGCCTCATCGAGAATCAGAATGGGCGGGTCGGTCAGCAACGCACGCGCGATGGCAATGCGCTGACGCTGGCCGCCGGAGAGCCGCGTCCCACGTTCGCCGAGCGGCGTGTCGTACCCCTGCGGGAGCGCGGCAATGAACTCGTGCGCGTTGGCCGCACGCGCGGCCGCCTCGATTTGCGCGGCCGTGTATTTGTCGCCGGCGCCGTAGGCGATGTTCGCGCGGACGGTGTCGTTGAAGAGCACCGTGTCCTGACTCACGATCCCCGTGAGTGCGCGGAGCGACGGCAGCGCAATGTCGCGCGTATCAATGCCGTCGAGCGTGATGCGCCCGCCCGTGGGCTCGATAAACCGTGGAATGAGATCGACGAGCGTACTCTTGCCCGCCCCGCTCGATCCGACAAGCGCAATCACGTCGCCTCGACGGGCGGTAAAGTCGATCTGCTGCAAGACGGGCGCGTCGCCGTATGTGAAGTGCACATTTTCAAAGACCATGGCGTCACTGAGGCTGTGCGCGTGACGCGTGCCCTTGTCACGCTGCGCTTCCGTGGGCTCGTCGAGCACATCGAACAGGCGCTCGGCGGCGGCCAACGATTGCTGCGCGGTGGTCGGCGCCTGCGACAGTTGCTTGAGCGGCGGCAGGAGACGCATCACAAGCACCATGAACGTCATCAGCGTGCCGCTGTCGAGCTGATGGGCAAACACCTGTTGCGCACCAATCCAGAGCACGGTGAGGGCGACGACGGTGCCGAGTACCTCGGTGAGCGGACTGGCGAGGAGCGAGAGTCGGGTGATGCGCACCATACCGCGGGTGTAGGCGCCGCTGGCACTCGTAAAGCGCTGATCCTCGTAGGGCTCGCCACGGAAACTCTTCACCAAGCGGATGCCACTGATGACTTCCTGCAACACGCTGGTGATTTCACCGTACTCGTTGCGGAGCCGTCGATGTCCGTGGCGCAAACGCCGGAGGATGGGCTGCAACGTGGCGGTAATCAACGGCGCAATCACAAGCGCGATCAACGCGAGCTGTGGCGACATGCGCACGAGCACGACGATGGTGACCAGCACCTGCGTGAGATTCTGCACCGACTTGGTCGCGACTTCCGCGAGCACGGCCTTGGCTTGCTCGGTGTCGGTGAGGATGCGCGACATCACCTGCCCCGTCTTGGTGCGCGAGAACCACCCAAGGGGAAGGCGCTGCATGTGCATGAACACCGCGTCGCGCAGATCGCGCGTAATGCGTTCCTGCAGCGAGGCGCCGTACTGTCCGCCCAGCCAGACGAACATGTTCTTGAGCACAATCAAGCCGAGCATCACGATGATGATGCCGCGGAGCGACGCCGCGTAGTCGCCTGGGACGATGAGGCGGCCAACCAACGCGCGTAGCAAATCGGTGAGCCATCCCTTTCCGCCGGGGATGGCGTCCGGATTGCCAAACAGCGTATTGAGGAACGGAATCAGGAGCGAGAACGACACCGCGTCGAGGATGGCGGCGGCAACGTTCGCCCCGATGTTCCCCGCCAATCGCCACGTGTGGGGGCGTAGGAATCGCAGAAGCCGGCGGTACAGACTCAGCACTACCGCCTCGGGGTCAGGAGGCTGAGCGGCAGAATCACTTCCTCCGGCGTCACGCCGCCGTGGAGGAAAGCCCCGCGATACCGCTGCTGATACTCGCGCAATTTGGTTGGGTACACAAAGAACCCGTCGCCCACCGCGAGGAGCGTATTGGCCCCGTTCCCGATGCGCGGCATACGGAGCTTGTCGGCGTCGGTAAAGAGCATCGCCTCGTTTTCTCGCTCGGCGCGAAGATCTTCGCCGAACTTAAAACGCAGGTTGGCAGTGGCATCCCGGCGAGCCAGCACCGTGACCGGCG
The DNA here is from genome assembly GCA_947471365.1 of Gemmatimonadota bacterium. Taxonomy (GTDB): domain Bacteria; phylum Gemmatimonadota; class Gemmatimonadetes; order Gemmatimonadales; family Gemmatimonadaceae; genus Fen-1231. The sequence continues at coordinate 24,376 of CANIWQ010000001.1, forward strand.
TATTGCAGTGAATGGACCCGTGATCGCTGGTCAGGAGCACCGGAATGTGCTTGCGCGCGGCTTCCTTGAGCACCGAGAAGAGCGCCGAGCGGCGGAACCACTGGAGCGTGAGCTGGCGTAGCGCGATCTCGTCGCGGGCCACTTCGTAGAGGATGGCCGACTCGGAGCGACCGTGCGTGAGCAAGTCCACGAAGTTAAACACAAACGCCGTGACCCCTTCGGGGGCGATGGCGTTCGCGAGATGGCGGTCGAGGTCGTCGGAGTCGTGCGCCGACGAAATCTTGTGGTAGCGCACGGGTGTGGTGCGCCCCAGTTCCTTCATCTGCAGTTCAAGGAGTTCTCGTTCGTGGGCATTGAGCGATTCGTCTTCCTTCTCGCCCCACCAATCGGGGTACCGCGCGGCGATTTCCCCAGGGAAAAGACCGCTGAACAGCGCGTTGCGCGCATACGGCGTGGCCGTGGGCAACAGCGAGAAATAGTGCGTCGTTTCGATTTCGAAGAGTGGCGCGATCAGCGGTTCGATCACTTTCCACTGGTCGAGACGCAGGCAATCCACGACGATGAACAGGGCGCGTTTTTCGCTGTCGAGCACCGGTAACAGAAATTCGCTCACCACGTCGATGGAGAGCGGCGGCCGTTCGCCCTGCACCTGCTCGTTCACCCACACGGGATAGTTCGCCTGCATGTACGCCGCAAAATCGCGGTGCATTTCTGGATACAGCCCGCGCAGCGACGTATACAACCCCATCTCGCCGGCGGTGGCGAGTTCCACATCCCACTGCGTGTATTCGGCAAAGCGGTCGATCCAGCCGCGCCAGTCGAGATCGCGCGAGCCAGCATGTTCGAGTTCGCGGAATCGCGTGACGAACGACCGCGCGAGCGCCTGCTGTCGAATGCGCGGCCCTTCAAGAATGCGGGTCACGACACTCAGTACCTGCCGCGGGTTCACCGGTTTTACGAGGTACTCGGCGACATCTGCGCCGAGGGCTTCGCGGAGCGTTTCGTCTTCTTCGCTCTTGGTGACCATCACGACAGGGAGGGTTGGCACGAGCTCGCGCGCCTCGCGCACCATCGCCACGCCGCGCATGCCGGGCATCTGCTCGTCGAGGAGGAGCAGGTCGAACGTGCGCCGACGGAGGAGTTCGAGGGCGTCGGAGGCGTTGTGCGCCATCTCGACCTCGTACCCCTTCTCCCGAAGGAACAGGCGGTGGGACTCGAGGAGCTCGGCCTCGTCGTCCACCCATAGGATCTGCTTTGGCGACGCGGGCATGACCTATAAAGATAACCGCCGGCGACCAACGCCGGACAGGCAGTTGGCCCTGCCTCGCGGTGGATGCGGAAAACGGGTAAGATTTCGGGGTGACCGCCACCGTCCCGCCTCCATACACGCTCGCCGTGCCGCCGTTTCCCTTTCGCGCCCTCACGGCTCTGGCCGGCAAGGCGCCGATGGGTGGTGCGCGTGAGTCGGCACTCGCGGTGTTGATGGCGGCGCGACTCGCCGCTGGGTCAGCGGCCCCGACCGTGTTGCCGAGCGGGGCACGGCGCGTGCGGGCAGACGCAGCGCGGGTCTGGTTATCGGCGCTCGCACTCCCCGCGCCGGTACGGGCCTCAGTGCTCAAACTGATCGATACCTCAGCCACCGACGACTGCCACGCTGTGGCCGCCGCCGTGACAAAGGTGACGGAGGTCACCGCGACCTACCTAGACCGTCAGGCACGTTTGGAGCTCACTCGGCTGGCCGCTCGCCTCTCTGCGCACTAGCGGCACACGGCTACCGCTCCATTGGCGCCTGAGTCGCCAGTGACTACTTATAGACTGCCGCCCCTCAAACCACCGCTGCCGGAGTCCCATCGGTCGTGTTGCGCCCCACTGACATCTCCCCTCTCACACGCCTGGTGCAGCGCGTCGACGCCTCGGCCGATGGCGCGCCGGCGGCCGATGCGTTTGGCACGGGCTTTCCGAGTGTAGACCGTATGCTCGGGGGCGGGGTTCGGCGCGGTGACGTGATTGTACTCGGCGGCGAGGTGGGCAGCGGCAAGTCGAGCCTGGCTTTGGCGATGGCCATGCGCATGGCTCAGTCCGGCGTCACGGCGGCATTCCTGACGCACGAAATGAGTGTGGAACGTGTGATGGAGCGCTCGCTCGCCATCGAAGGGCGGGCGCGCATTGACGACATTCGCGCCGGCACCCTCGACGAACTCACGCGCGCGGCGATCGGCAGCGTGGCGTTCAGGCTACGCGAGCAGGCGCCGCTGGTGTCCCGCTTGCCGCACGGTGGTGCCGCCCCGCTCGCTGAGGAGCTGCGACGCACCCTCGACCTGCAGGTCGCCTTTGTGGATCCGCTCCAAGCACTCGCGACCGGCAGCGGTACGCAGGCCGAAGAGCTGGCCGCTTCCGTGCGGGCACTCAAGTCGGTGGCGCAGGAGCTCGATATCGCCATCGTGGTCACGTCGCACCTCGACGTGGCCGCCCCTGGTCGCCCCGATCCGCGCCCGACGCTGGATGACTTCGGCGCGCTGGGCGCAGTGAAGCAACATGCCGACGTGGTGCTGGGGATTTTTCGCGAAGAAATGTTCCAGCCCGGCAACGATGTGGCCGGCGCCACCGAGCTACTCGTCCTGAAAAACCGGAATGGCGGCACCGGCTATATCGACCTGTACTTCTACAAACAGTGGCTCCGCTTTGAAGACATGCTGGATCCGGACCGGTAGGCGATCCCGCTCCGGTTGCTTCCCCGTCTTGGTCTGTGACGCGCTCTTGATTCGCCTGCACGTAAGGTACCGACGGCACGGATCGGTTCTGTCAGCCGTTCAGTCCGCCTATATTTAGGGCTTCACCTCTCTGCCCCAAGGTTCAGAATGGCTGGCCACAGTAAATGGAAAACCATTAAGCGCGCTAAAGCTGCGACGGACAAAAAGCGTGGCGCGATGTTTACCAAACTCATTCGTGAAATCACCGTGGCCGCCAAGTTCGGCGGCGGGGATCCCGCTGGCAATCCGCGCTTGCGCACCGCCATCGATGCGGCGCGTTCGCAATCGATGCCGCGCGAAAATATCGAGCGCGCCGTCGCCAAGGGCACGGGTGAGCTCGAAGGGGTCGATTACGTCGAAGTGCTGTACGAAGCCTACGGCCCGGGCGGCGTGGCGCTGATGATTCAGGCGCTCACCGACAATCCCACCCGCACCGTGGCCGAAGTGCGCGCCAAGCTCTCGCGCCTCGGCGGCAATCTGGGTGCGGTGAACTCCGTGGCTTTTATGTTCGACCGGAAGGGGCAAATTTTGGTCGCAGCCAACGGCATGGACGAAGACGCCACGATGGAAAAAGCGCTGGAGGCGGGGGCCGAGGATTTTGTGAAGGAAGACGACGCCTTCACCATTACCACGGCACCGGCAGATCTGCACCTGGTGTACGGGGCGCTCGAGAAGGTAGGGCTCAAAGCCGAATCCGCTGAGCTCTCGTGGATTCCGAAGAGCACCATTCGCGTAGAAGGCGAAACCGCCGACACGTTGCTCAAGCTGATTGAAGCCATCGAAGAGCTCGACGACGTGCAGAAGGTGGACGCCAACTTCGACATGGACGTCTCGGAGATGGCGCAGGCGTGAGCCGCGCGCCGTGATCGTCCTCGGCATTGACCCGGGTACGGCGGTCACGGGCTACGGCGTGGTGCTCGCAGGAGGCGGCGCGACGGGCGCGGTGTCGGGGGCGCGACTGATTGAGTGTGGAGTGATTCGCACGAGTGCCCAAGCGCCGCTGCATGAACGGCTCAAGGATATTCACGACGGCGTCACCGAACTCATTGCGCGGCACCAACCCGACGCGCTCGCGGTTGAAGATGTGTTCTACGCCCGCAACGTGCGCACCACCCTCGTGCTCGGGCATGCGCGCGGCGTAATTCTCCTGGCCGGTGCGACAGCCGGGCTGGCCATTCACGAGTATCCGCCATCGGTCATCAAGAAGACGGTGGTCGGCACCGGCGCCGCGACGAAGGAGCAAGTTCAGTTCATGGTCGCCAAGTTACTGCGCCTCAAGCACGCTCCGCAGCCCGCCGACGCCGCGGACGGCGTGGCCTGCGCGCTCACCTGCGTGCTGGCGTCCGAAGGGCCATTGGCGCGCTTGCGCCGCGATGCGGCGGCCCTCGCGCCGCTGCGGGCCGCACGACCCGCTACGCATCGCACCGGCGTCACGAGGAGTAAGTCATGATCGCCCGCTTGCACGGCACGCTCGTCGCCAAAGACATGGACCGGATTCAAATCCTGACTTCGGGCGGCGTGGGCTACGAACTGCACATCCCGATTGGCGTGCTCGAGTCGTTGCCACGCGTCGGCGAGACTGTATCGCTCCACACCGCACTCATCGTAAAAGAGGACGGGTGGCAGCTCTACGGCTTTTCCACCCCCGAAGACCGCGCGCTGTTCTACACGTTGCGTAGCGCGAGCGGCGTCGGCCCTGCGCTCGCTCTGGGGCTCATCTCCGCGCTCGGCAGTGCGCGCGTGGTGCGCGCCATTCGCGACCGCGACTTTGCCACGCTCAGCGGTGTGCCGCGCGTTGGCAAGAAAACCGCCGAGCGCCTCTGCGTGGAACTCGGTGACAAGATGAAGGAGTTCGCCGCCGACGTCTCGGGCAGCGCGCCGGGAGGCACGCCGGGAGCCGACTCCGGCGCGGCCGACGCCGTGCGTGCGCTCGTGGCCCTCGGCTACAACGCCGCCGACGCCGAGAAGGCGGTGCAGAAGGCACTCGACGGCGGCAAGCCCGGCGGGACAGCCGATGTGATTCGCGCCGCGCTGGCCGTACTGCAAAAGCGTTAGGTTACGATTGTGAGCCGCGCCGAAATCACCACTCCAGAAGTCCTCGCCGACGAATCGGTCGTCGAGTTGTCGCTGCGTCCGCAGCGACTGGCCGAATTTATTGGCCAGTCGAAGGTGAAGGACGCGCTCGACATTGCCATTCAGGCCGCGATGGGGCGGCGTGAGTCGCTCGACCACACGCTCTTTCACGGCCCGCCAGGACTCGGCAAAACCACGCTCGCTGAGTTGATGGCGCGCGAGTTGGGCGTGAACATCCGCACGACGTCAGGACCCGCGCTCGAAAAGCCCGGCGATTTGGTGGGCACGCTCACCAACCTGCGCGCCGGCGACATTCTGTTTATTGACGAAATCCACCGCCTGCGTCCGATCATCGAGGAGTTTTTGTATCCGGCGATGGAGGACTACAAAATCGATATCCGCCTGAGCGACGGCCCCAATGCGCAGACGGTGACGATGGCGATTGAAAAGTTCACGCTGGTGGGAGCCACAACGCGGTATGGGCTGCTGACCTCCCCAATGCGCGCGCGGTTTGGGCTCACCATGCGACTGGACTTTTACCCCGCCAACGAGATTGAAACAATTGTGCGGCGCACCGGCGAAGTGCTGGGTGTGGAACTGCACGACGACGGCGCGCACGAAATCGCGGTGCGCTCGCGCGGCACCCCACGCATCGCCAATCGCCTGCTCCGCCGCGTGCGCGACTTTGCGCAGGTGAAGGCCGACGGTATTATCACGCTCGCCGTGGCGCGCGACGCGCTTGCGCTGCTCGACGTCGACGAGTTTGGCCTCGACGACATGGACACGCGCATCCTCCGTACCATCATCGAGAAGTTTGAGGGTGGGCCGGTGGGCGTCACGACAATTGCGGCGGCGATTGGCGAAGACCCCGACACGATCGAGGAAGTGTACGAGCCGTTTCTCGTGCAGAACGGCTTGCTGCAACGCACGGCGCGCGGCCGTATGGCCAGCCCGCAAGCGTACCGACACCTCGGCTACACGCCGCCCGAGCGGGAGCAGGCGACGCTGTTCTAGGGCTCTGCAGGACGGATCCACTCTCACGTGAACAGCCCCATGAACATTTCGATGGCTTTGCGCTGCCCTGCGCTCGTGCTGCTGTGTGCGCTCCCATATGCGGAGAGCGCGGCGCAGTCACGGCGAGTCCCACTCGGAACAGTTGTGATGGCCCCAGCCGGTCGCGTGGCCGATTCCATTCTCACCGCCGCAACGAAACAAGGCTTTGCCGGCGTGGTGCTCGTGCGCCGGAACGGTGAAGTGTTACTGCGCCGCGGCTACGGACTCGCGAATCGCGCGGCCAGCACGAAGTTCACGCCCGGCACCGTGGTGCAGATTGGCTCCAACACCAAGGACTTCACCAAAGTCGCCGTGTTGCAACTGCGCGACGCCGGCAAGCTGCGCCTTGTCGATACCATTGGCCGATTCCTCCCCAATGTGCCGGCCGACAAACGCGGCATCTCGGTGCAGCAGTTGCTCTACCATCGCGCGGGTTTTCCGATTGGCGTTGGGCCAGACTTTGAGCCAATCTCTCGCGGCGAACTGATTGCACGCGCGATGGCCACGCCGCTCAAGTTCGCGCCCGGAAGCGCTGAACAATATTCCAACACCGGCTACTCCCTGCTCGCGGCGATCATCGAGATTGTGGCGCAGCAGCCGTACGACGCCTATTTGCAAGAGCACGTCTTTACGCCGGTCGGCATGGCGAAGACCGGCTTGTTGCTCCCACATTTCTCGCCCGCCGATCTCGCGCACGGCCTCGAAGCCGGCACCGAATTTCCCACGATGCTCGAGCGTCCGCACGCCTCCGACGGCAGTCACTGGAATCTGCGCGGCAATGGCGGCCTGCTCTCGACGGTGGACGACATGGCGGCCTTCTACGACACGCTCTTCACCACCGAGCGCTTGCTCTCGCACGAGATGCGCGCCGAATTCTTTCCCGACGAGCCGGTGGTGCTCGCCGGGTCAGACATGGTGAACTTTTTTCTCTACAACCGCGAGCCGCAGTCGGGGCTCGTGATGGTGATGGCCTCGAACGTGGCCGAGCATCCCGCGCCGAAGGTGCACCGCGCATTGCTGGCGCAGTACAGCACGGTGCGCATGGCGGACTCCGGGCCGCGCACGGCGCCGGACGCACCGGCCATCGCACTCCCCGACACTCCGGTGGGGAAGCTCGCCGCGCAGTGGTTGCACGAAATGATGGCAGGCGATGTTGTGTCGCTTGGCCAGTTTCTTTCGGAAAAGATGGCGCCGAACGCGCAGGACAATCGGTCGCTCGAGGACCGCGTAAAACTCGCCCTCTCACGCCGCGTACGACTCGGCACACTGGTGCCGGTGGCGTTTGTGGCCAAGTCCGCCACGGTACTCGAAGTCCGCTGTCGCACCGGCGAGGGCGACCCCGCCACGCTCACCTTCGAGATGGAAGCCGCCGCGCCCTTTCGGCTGCTCGGCGTCCGGATGATTGTAGGCGAGTGACGTTCTCCACTGCCGATTTTGATTTTGAGCTGCCGCCCGCGCTCGTTGCGCAGCGGCCTGCGGAGCGTCGCGACGAAAGCCGACTAATGGTGGTGGAACGCGCCAGCGGAGCCATTCGCCATCTCAAATTCCGAGACATTGTCGGGCTGATTCCGGCCGGCGATATCCTCGTTCGCAATACGACGCGTGTCTTTCGCGCGCGACTCCTTGGCACGCGTGCATCCGGCGCGCCCGCCGAAGTGTTCTTGCTGCGCCCCGTCGGCGATGATCGGTGGGAAGCCATGGTGCAGCCTGGCAACAAACTCAAGCCCGGCCGCATGGTGCACGTCGCCCCCGGGTTCGATGTCGAGATGCTGGAGACGACCGATCGGCACACGCGCATCGTGCGATTAGTCACAGGCGGCAATCTGCTCGCGGCCATCGACGCACACGGCCATATCCCGCTTCCGCCGTATATCGAGCGCGGCGATGCCGAAACCGACGCCGAGCGGTACCAGACCGTTTACGCCGACCAGCGCGGCTCCGTGGCGGCGCCGACGGCCGGCCTGCACTTCACGCCTGAGGTGCTGTCGGCGCTTACGGCAAAGGGTGTCGACTGCGCGGATGTGTTGTTGCACGTGGGAGCCGGCACCTTCCGGCCGGTAGAGGTGGAAGATCCCGCGCAGCACATTATGCACGAAGAGTGGTACCGTGTGACGCCAGAGGCTGCGGCGGCGGTGAACGCCACGCGTGCGCGCGGCGGCACGGTGTGGGCGGTGGGGACAACCACAGCGCGCACGCTCGAGAGCGTCGTGGATGCGTCGGGGCGCATCATCGCCGGCGAGGGCGAGACGCGCATCTTCATCCGCCCTCCGCACGTCATGCGCGGTATTGACCACCTGCTCACCAACTTCCATCTCCCGCGCTCTACCCTACTCATGCTCGTCTCGGCCGTGGCGGGCGTGGAACTCACGCGCGAGGCCTACGCCGTAGCGGTGCGCGAGGGATACCGTTTCTATTCGTACGGCGACGCAATGCTCGTGATTTGAGCTGCGGCGGCACGGGGGCACGATCGGGTGCTCACAGAGCCCGACCGATCCCATAGCGCCTTTCGATACTCTCATGACTTTTTCGTTCGACATTCAACACACCGCCGGCCGCGCCCGCGCCGGACTCCTCCACACCCCGCGCGGCGTGGTGGAGACGCCGGTGTTTATGCCGGTCGGAACGCTCGCCACGGTCAAGGCGCTCGACCCCGACGAACTGCGCACCATGCACGCGCAGATCATTCTCGCCAATGCCTATCACCTGCACCTTCGGCCCGGCGACGACCTCGTGCGCCGACTCGGCGGCGTGCACCGTTTTTCTGCATGGGACGGCCCGATTCTCACCGACTCGGGCGGCTTTCAGGTGTTCTCGCTGGCCGCGCTCAATGCGGTCACAGAAGACGGGGTGAGCTTCAAATCACATATCGACGGCTCGGCGCGGCACTTCACTCCCGAGTCGGTGATGCAGATTGAGACCAACCTCGGCGCCGACATCGTGATGCAGTTCGATCACGTGATTCCCGGGCAGAGCGAACACTCGGCGAGCCTCGACGCCAGCGAACGCAGCCTCCGGTGGCTCGAGCGTTGCCGTGTGGAGTTCGACCGCCTGCATCTGGACCCGAACGCCCCGCGACAAACGCTTTTTCCGATTGTGCAGGGTGGGATTCATGCCGATCTACGGCGCGCGGCGGCCACGTCGATTGCGGGCGCTGGTCCGTGGGACGGCATCGCCATTGGCGGGCTCTCGGTGGGCGAAGAAAAGCCCGCCATGTACGAGATGATCGAGGTGTGCGACGATGCCATTCCCCGCGACCGCCCGCGCTACCTGATGGGCGTAGGCTTTCCCGAAGATCTCGTGGAAGGCGTGGCCCGCGGCGTGGACCTATTCGACTGCGTGGCGCCCACCCGGATGGGGCGCAACGGTGCGGCGTTCACCGCCGACGGACGCATCAACATGAAAAATGCCCGGTTCCGCGAGGACCCGGGCCCCCTCGACGCCGAATGCGGCTGCACGGCATGTCGCCGCTACTCCCGCGCCTACATCCGGCACCTCGTGGCCACGGAAGAGATCCTCGGCCTGCGCCTTCTGAGCCTGCACAATGTACATTTCCTTATCGCCCTGATGCGCCGTGCCCGAGAGGCAATTCGCACTGGGACATTCGACACGTGGAGCCGCGACTGGCTCGAACGCTACCACTCAAAAACCGACTGACCATGCACGCCTTTCTCCCGATCTTTGCTCAGGCCGCCGCCGCTCAGGCTGGCAACAGCGGCATGTACGTGATGCTCGTCCAGTTCGGGGCGATCTTCGCGATCTTCTATTTCTTGATGATCCGTCCGCAGCAGAAGCAGCGCAAACAGCACGAAGCCGCGCTGCTCGGCCTGCACAAGGGTGATGAGATTGTCACCGCCGGCGGACTCGTGGGCGAAGTGGTGCACATCAAGGAAGGGATGAAGGACGGTAACTCCGCCAAAACGCTGGATGACCGCATCACCATCCGGACCGGTGAGTCGAAGGTCATTGTCGAGCGCGGCCGCATTGCCAAAGTGCTCGGCTCCAACCCGAGCGAAGCGAAAGACTGATGCCGTTGCTTGGCATTCGTGTCCTCGGCGACCCCGTCCTCCGTGAGGAGACGGTGCTGGTCGATGCCATCACGCCCGCGTTGCAGGCGTTGATCGACGATATGTTCGAGACGATGCACGCCGCGCGCGGCGTGGGACTCGCCGCGCCGCAGGTGGGGCGCGCGGAACGCGTGGCGGTGATTGAGGTGGATGGCCAGCCGCACGTGCTGATCAACCCCGAGATCATCGAACGCGAAGGCACCCTCAAGTGGGAAGAAGGGTGCCTGTCGATTCCCGAGATTTATGGCGACGTCACGCGTAGCAAGCGCGTGGTGGTGCGTGCGATGAATCGCGATGGCCACACGTTCGAGATTGAAGGGACGGAACTCCTCGGCGTGTGCATGCAGCATGAGATCGATCATTTGCACGGCAAACTGTTCATTGATCACCTGAGCTTTCTCAAGCGGCAAAAGGTGATGGCGCTGTGGGACGCCGAGAAGGATCAGTATCCGAACTTCGTGCGCGACATTTCGAAAGAAGTGCACGATGACGACGATCCCGCGCACGACGACGAGCGGCTCTAGCGTGCGCATCGCCTTCTTCGGTACGCCCGAATTCGCTACGGCCGCGCTCCGCGCGCTGATCGGCGAGGGGCACGACGTGGTGGTGGTGGTCACGCAGCCCGATCGTCCACGCGGACGCTCGCGCTCGCAACTCGAGCCGTCGCCCGTCAAGCAGATTGCGCTCGAAGAAGGGATCCCGGTGCTGCAGCCTGAGCGTCCGCGCGGAACTGAGTTTGTAGAAGCCCTGCGCGCCGCCGAGCCCGACGTGAGCGTCGTAGTGGCCTATGGTCATATTCTGCCGCGCGAGGTGATTGATCTGCCGCCGTTTGGCACCTTCAACATTCACGCGTCGTTGCTCCCGCACTATCGCGGAGCCGCGCCCATTCAAGCGGCGGTGCGCGACGGCTGCGCAGAGAGCGGCGTGTCGGTGCAGCGGATGGTGGAGCGGCTCGATGCTGGGCCGGTGGTGCTCGCGCTTACCACACCGATCGCGCCCGAAGAAACGGCGGGCGAACTACAACTGCGCCTCTCCGAGTTGGGCGCGGCGGCGATTGTCGAAGCGCTGGTGTTGATCAGCGTGGGGCAGTCCACCGAAACACCGCAGGACGAAGCGGCCGTCACGTACTCGCCGAAGATTGAACGCGAGCACGCGCGCATTCACTGGGACTTGCCCGCCAATGCCGTGCAGGCGGCGATCCGCGCGTACGACCCCAAGCCTGGCGCATGGACGACGCTGGGAGCGCTCGAAGTGCGCTGCTATGGGGCGAAGGTGCTTGAAGCGCTCTCGGGGGCTCCTGGGACGGTGCTGGAGGCCGACGGCGAGGGGATCGTGGTCGCGTGTGGAGCGGGCGCGGTGCGGATTAGCGATGTGCACCCCGCGGGGCGGAAGCGACTCGCCGCGGCGGAGTGGGCGCGCGGGCGTGCTGTGTCGGTGGGGGAGCGGTTGGTGTAACTCACCGCCGCCTGAATCAAACAAAAGCGCGCCGCCCAGACAAACTGGGCGGCGCGCTTTTGTTTCGTGACATAGCGGTCAGGGAGTGTGATTACTCACGCCGTAGTTTGCCGACAGCGTAAACGCCAGAGCGCCGAACGAATACGGCCCCGCGCTACTGATGTTCCATGTGACGGTCACGGATTGGAGATTGGTGCCGTTGCCAGCAAATTTCCACGCCAGTGCTGCCGTGCCGCTCGAAGAAGTGACGGCCGTCGTCGGCGACGAGGTTCCACCAGTGCTCACCGCGAAGGTAAGTGTCACCCCAGACACTGGGAATCCGTTGTTGTCAGTGAGCGTAAAGACCACGGTATTGGTCGAGTCAGTGATCAGCTTGCTTGGAGGAGTGGTGATAGCGAGCCTCATACCGATTCCCGGAGACACGACGGCGCGGAACTCCACGTCACCAATCCCCGCGGCCGTCGCAATCATTCGCTTGGCGACCGAACTCGGCGGAATCGCATTGCCGGAGTTCGAGCGGAGCAACCACCTATTTTTTGCGTACCCGAGATTGTCCGTGGTCACCACAGAGTTCACGGACTTGCCGTCGGTGGCATCGCCCGCCTGCGGCGCCCACGTGACGGTCGTCCCTTGAATACCAGTATTCGTCGACGGATCATACACCTGCACGACCAACGTATCTGACAGTGTCGTGCCCGTGGTGTCCAGCTGAGTGCCAGCCGGCTGTCCCGTCGTCGTGCCACGGATAAAGCGAATCCGCGGCTGCGGACGCGCACTCGCCGTGAAGGCGATGGAGCCAAGCGACGGGGCATCCTCGAGCGAAGCGAAGACCGTATCCGTCAGCACGGATGACGTCAGATTTCCGCCGAGGGTCCAGAGCACCGACGCATTACCGGTGGCATCGGTGGTCGCCGGAGAGGGCGCAACATATCCGTCAGCGTTTCCAGCACCCTGCGTCCACTTGACCTGGGCGCCGGCCACCGGACTGCCAGCCGCGTCGGTGACGTTCACAATCAGCGGCTGGACGAGCACGTTGCTTGAGCGACCGATTTGACCATTGCCGCTCACGATTCTGATTCTCGAGGGAAAGCCAGCAGGAATCGCGCTGATCGTCACGGGGGTAAGTCCAGACACCGTGGCGGTGAGCGTTTGCACACCAAAGTTCGATCCAAGCGTCCATGACGTCGTGGCGACTCCGGTCCCGTCAGTCACCGCGCTTTCGGGCAACACCGATCCGCCGCCGTTCTGCGCAGCGATGGCAAACCCGACACTGACGCCAACGACACCATTGCCCAAGGCGTCACTGACCCGCACGCTAATCGGCGTCGGGAGTTTCGCGCCCGGAATGGCCGACTGACGATCGCCGCCGATCACCGCTAGGTTTTTGGGGCCTCCGGCGACGGCACTCGCAGAAATAACAACGCTATCGAGAATCGCCTTTGTGGTCAGAATGGCGGTGAGCTGATTGGCACCAGGGGAGGCCCCGAGCGTCCACAGCGTCACCGCATTGCCAATACTGTCGGACTGAGCCGTGGGAGCTGACACGCGTCCTCCGCCCAGGCGCACGGCGAAAGTGACGGTTGCACCCCTGACGCCGATGCCATTCGCATCCAACACCCGAACCGTTACAGGCGTCGGCAAGGCAGACGACACCGCGCCCGTCTGGCTATTTCCGTTGAGCAGCAGCAACCGCACCGCAAGATCCGCGTTCTTCACCTGCGATGGGCCGGTCGTCGAGTGCTCGATACAACCCAAAGCGGCAAAGACGCCGATGGCGGCGATTATCCGGAATCCCTTCGCGGCGAGATGGCTACGATGCATCACGAACTCCTGAATTCAACGATTACCCCGCCCTGCACCATCTAGTCGCAGGTATCGTCATCGACGGGCCGCGGGGGGCAGCACTTAAGGATTCTCCATCGTTTGACGTGCGAACGCCAGTTCGGGTCACACTTGGAGGCCCCCGGATAGCGTTGGCGGGTTCCGGATCGGTCTCCCCGGGTCGCCGAAGGACCCTCGGCGTCGCTATCTTCAGTCCAGCTACTACTTATAGATAATGCCCTCCCCGACCACCCGTTTTCAGGTCACCGACGCCCGTGTCGTCGCCGCCGGCATTCTTGCCGACCTGCGGCAGCACATGGTGCTGGACGCATCCTTCGACCAGCGCGTCAGCTCCCTCGACCCGCGCGACCGGCGGTGGACCCAGGAACTCGTCTACGGCACCCTCCGGCGACGCGGCTGGCTCGACCTGCTGCTGAATAACCGGATCAAGGGCGGCATGGCGCGTTTGGACGCGGACCTCACCGACCTCCTGCGACTCGGTGCCTACCAGCTCCTCTATATGGGAAGCGTCCCCGCCTACGCGGCGATCGCTCAAACCGTAGAACAGGCCAAGGAGCGGCATGGCATTGGCGCCAGCAAACTCGTGAATGCGGTGCTTCGGCGCCTCGACCGCGAGCGCGACGAACCGGCCCCGGCGCTCCCCGTCGATCCGCTCGACGCACTCGCGCTCACCCATTCGCATCCGCGCTGGCTCATCGCGCGCTGGGCCGCTCGCTGGGGCGCCGAGTCTACGCAGGCGCTCCTCGACGCGAACAACGCCGAGCCGCCAACAATCGTGCGCCCCATGCACGTCGTGCGCGAACAGCTCGAGGCGATACTCGAAGCCGCTGGCGTCACCACCACCGACTCGCCGCTGCTGACCGATTCGCTCGTCCTGCCCGGAGGCACCGCGCTCCGCGAACTGGGCGCATTTCAGCAGGGACAGCTCTTTGTGCAGGACCCGGCCGCCACGCTCGTCACCGAGTACGCGGCCATCCCTGCTGGCGCCACAGTGGCCGACCTCTGCTCCGCGCCAGGCGGAAAGTCGGTGGAACTCTCGCGACGGGCGAGCGCCGTGTTCAGCGCCGACCTTTCCGTGAGTCGCCTGCAGCGCCTGCGCGAAACTATTGTGCGGCTCGAACTGACCAACGTCTTCCCTGTCGCGTGCGACGCGCGTCATCCCGCCTTTGCGCCGGTGGACGCCGTGCTCGTCGACGCCCCCTGCACCGGCACCGGCACCTTCCGCCGGCATCCAGACGCCCGCTGGCGCCTCAAAGTGAGCGACCTCGCCGTGATGGCCGCAGCGCAACGCTCCATTCTGCGCGCGGCAGCATCGCTCGTAAAACCGGGCGGCCTGCTGGTGTATAGCACTTGCTCGCTCGAACTCGAGGAGAACGACGCCCAAGTTGAACTGTTCCTCGGCGAGCATCCGGAGTTTACCCTCGAACCACCGCCCGCGAATGCCGTACCGGCCACCGTGCTCGATGCCGGACGCCTGCGCGTGCTGCCACAACTTCACGGAACGGACGGCGCCTTTGCCGCCCGCCTTCGTCGCGCCACGAACTAACGCTTTTCACCTCTCGCACTCCGCCCGATGAGCTCCGCTGCCAAAGTTCGCATCGCACCGTCGCTACTTTCCGCCGATTTCGGCCGCCTCAAGGACGACCTCGCTATGCTCGAGGCCGGCGGCGCCGACTGGCTCCACGTCGACGTCATGGACGGCGTCTTCGTACCGAATCTCACCTTCGGCGCGAAGGTGATTGAAACGTGCCGCGCGCTCACCACGCTGCCGCTCGATGTCCATCTGATGGTGGTCGAACCAGAGAAGTACTTCGACAGCTTCGCCAAAGCCGGCGCGGCGATGCTCACCATTCACGTAGAAACCGCACCGCACCTCCACCGCCAGTTGATGCGCATCAAAGAGCTGGGATGCGGCGCCGGCGCGGTGATCAATCCGGCCACGCCTGTGGAATCACTGCGCGATGTCGCCGCTGATCTCGATCTTCTGCTTGTCATGAGCGTGAACCCGGGCTTTGGCGGTCAGAAATTCATTCCAGGTAGCGTCGAAAAAATCCAACGCGCACGTGCGCTGCTCAACGCCGCGGGGAGCCGCGCGCTGCTCGAAGTAGACGGCGGCATCACACGCGACACCATCACCGCCTGCTGGCGCGCCGGTGCCGATACGTTCGTCGCGGGCAACGCGGTGTTCTCCGCAAAAGATCCGGCCGCAGAAATCGCGGCCCTCCGCGCGCGCTGCGCGGAGACCGTATGAACAACAAAGGCCAATGGCTGATAGTGGCTGGCATTGTGGCCATCCTCGGCCTCGGGCTCGCCGCCGCGACCTATCTCTTCGGCGACGAAGTGCGCCCCGTGGAAGCAGGCGCCAAAGCACCGGACTTCAAAGCCGTCACCGTCTTGAGCGGCCCAGCGCAACCACGAGGAATCGCCAACTACAAGGGCGAAGTCGTGCTACTCAACGTGTGGGCCACGTGGTGCGAACCGTGCCGTCGTGAAATGCCGAGCATGCAAGTGCTCAACGACGCACTTGGACCGAAGGGATTGAAGATTGTGGCCGTGAGCATCGACAACCCCGGCATGGAACAACCGATTCGCGACTTCGCCAAGCAGCTCGGACTCACCTTCGATTTGCTCTACGATCAGACTGGCGATATTCAGACCGTGTATCAAACGACTGGTGTGCCCGAGACCTTCGTGATTGGGCGCGACGGCGTGATTCGCAAACGGCAACTCGCCGCCACCGACTGGGCCGCCGAACCGCAGCAGGCGCTCATTCGGCAACTGCTCAGCGAACCGCGCCCGTAGCGGCAACCGCCGCTTCCATACCGCATGCGCGTCCTCGGCATTGAAAGTTCCTGCGACGAAACCTCCGCCGCCGTCGTAAGCGGCAGCGGTGACAACGTACGCCTTGAGTCGCTGACGATCCTCTCGCAGGACGTGCACACCATCTTCGGCGGCGTCGTTCCGGAAATCGCGTCGCGGGCGCATCTCACCGCCATTGCACCGGTGGTGCGCCACGCACTCGAACAGGCAGGCGCCGAGTGGGGCACGATCGACGCGATTGCGGTCACGCACGCGCCCGGGCTTGTGGGCGCATTGCTGGTGGGCGTGAGCTACGCCAAAGCGCTGGCCGCCGCGCGCGGCATTCCCGTGCTCGGGGTGCATCACCTCGAAGGGCATCTGTTTGCGACCGCGCTCGACGACCCACTGGCTGCTCCGCCCTTTACCGCGCTCCTCGTGAGCGGTGGGCACACGATGCTCCTCGACGTACCGGCGTGGGGCGAATACCAACTCCTCGGCTCCACCCGCGACGACGCCGCCGGCGAAGCCTTCGATAAAGTCGCCAAGTTGCTCGGCCTGCCGTACCCCGGCGGGCGACATGTCGAGGCGCTGGCACTGCGCGGCGAAGCCAAACGTCATCGCTTCGCGCGCCCCATGCTCAATGGGGGCCAGCGCCCCGGCGACGCCGACTACTACGATGTGTCATTCAGCGGTCTCAAGACGGCCGTGCTCCACGCCGTGCGTGCCGCCGAAGCCGCGGGCACGCTGGCCGACGACGCGCCGCACTTGGCGCGTGGCTTTCAGGATGCACTTATCGACACGCTCACTGCAAAAACGCTGCGCGCCGCCACCGCCTTTGGCCGCACGCGGATCGTGCTCGGCGGCGGCGTGGCGTGTAATCGCGCGCTCAGTGACGCACTCACCGAAAAGGTGCGCGCCACACTTGGCGTGAAAGCCACCGTGCATACACCGTCGCCGAGGTTGGCGACCGACAATGCTGCCATGATTGCCCGCGCCGGGTTGTTTCGGCTGGAGCGGGGCGAACAATCGGGCTATGATCTCAACGCCTACGCCTCGCTCCCGATTCCCGGGCTCATCGCGCTGGGCGGCGCGACCCCCTAAGATTCCTCCATGCCATTCTATCCCTTGCTCTCCGTCACGGTCCACCGATTCGAAGTGCAGATCGGTTCACTGCCTCCGCTCACCGGCTTTGGGCTGGCCATGCTCATGGCTTTTCTGATCGGTCAGATCGTCGGCACCGCGGAACTGACGCGCCGCGGCCACACCGCGGAAGCCGAGGCCTTTGGTGACTTCACGGTGGCGGCGGTGGTTGGCGGCCTGCTCGGCGCGAAGCTCTACTATTCGATTGTGTTTCATGAAACGCTGTTTTCGCGCGGCGGCTTTGTGTTCTGGGGCGGTCTTGTGGGCGGCATCCTCGGTACGTTTGCGGTCATCAAATGGAAGAAGCTGACGTTCACGCGCGTGAGCGATGCGACGGCCATCGGGCTTGCGGCCGCGTACGCCGTAGGACGCAGCGGATGCTGGGCCGTCGGCGACGACTATGGCCGTCCGTGGAATGGCTTTCTCGCGGTGAAGTTTCCTGAAGGGGCACCGCCGTCGACGGTCGCGAACCTTACGCAGCAGTTCGGCGTGAAAGCGTTGGAAGGACAGCCACTGTCTGATGTGGTCGCCGTGTACCCCACGCAGTTGTTTGAGGTGGCGATGGGGCTCGTGATGTTCTCCATTCTGTGGCGCTTTCGCGCCCACAAGCACGCCGCGGGCTGGCTGTTCGGCATGTACTGCGTGCTGGCTGGGCTCGAGCGGTTTACGGTGGAATTCTTCCGCGCCAAGGACGACCACTTTTTTGGTCCGCTCACGATGGCGCAGGTAATCGCGCTGCTGTTCGCCACCGGTGGACTCGTGTGGATGGCCATGCGGCGCGCGCCGGCGGCGCAGCCGGCCTAAGCCAAAGCGATCAGGAAGAAACAGCAACAGGGCGAAGCGCCGTGCGCTTCGCCCTGTTGCTGTTTCCGGATAGCGGCGAGGCCGTGTGGTTATCGCGGGCGCGCTGGATCGCTGGCGTCAGAAGTCGCCGCACTGGTGGCAGCTTCGAGCGTTGCCACGCGGTCTTGTAAGCGCGTGGCCGTGGCCTGCAGCTCAGCGAGGCGCGCGGCAAGTTCCGGCGGAATCGGCGCGGTGCCGTGCGACACCGTCGCGGCCTCCACGACATCGTCTGCGGCATCCGACGGCACAAAGGTCTTCCAGAGCGCGAACAACAGCAGCGCAACCAGAACGCCTTGGGCCACGAGCGTTTCGACGGTCGGATAAATGCCGAGCATGTCGATGGTCGGGAACCCGGAAATCCAGGTCTGGTTGAGGGCGTTGCCTTCTTGCAGTTCCTTGATGCCCTTCCCCGCAAAGACCAGCGCCATGTAGTAGAGCAGGCCGCTCGTCACCGCAAAAAACGGACGCAGCGGCACCTTCACGCCAAAGCGATAGAACAGAATAAAGATCACCGTGAGCGCTGCAAAGCCGCAGAGGAGCCCCAGACTCACCGGCATCAGCACGTTCGCGGAGCGCGTGAACAACGCCTGATAGAACAGCGCGGTCTCTGCTCCCTCGCGAAACACGGCGAGGAAGGCCACGAACGCGAGCGCCGAACTGCCGCCGTTGGAGAGCGCGGCGTTGACTTTGTCGCGAATGAATTTCTGCCAGTTGGCGCCTTCCACTTTGGAGAGAAGCCAATAACTCACCGAGAACAGCACGACGACGGCCACGAGCATGGTGGCGCCTTCAATAATTTCACGGCTCGCCGGCACGGCACTGAGCACCGTGCGCAGCACCACGGCGAGGAGCACACTCGCCGCCAAACCCGCCATGGCCCCCATCCAGATTTCACGGAGGCGTTTGCGGTTGCCCGTCTTGATGAGGAACGCCACCACCGCGCCAATGACGAGAATGGCTTCGAAGCCTTCGCGCACGATGATAATGAACGATTCGACGAACACCCCCCACCACGTTCTGGTTGGGGACGAGAGTTCGACAATACGCGGCATCCCTTGTTCAACCAGCGCACGCTGCGCGGCTGCCGTCGCGAGATCGCCCGTTTTCACCGCGCCCTTGAAGTCGGCAAAGTGCCGCTCCATGGAGGCCACGAGACTCGGATCGCGCATGCGCGCCGGTCCTTCGAGCGGCTCAAAGGCGATGTACGCATCGAATGCCTTGTCGCCCGCCTCGGCGGCACGACCATTGCGCGCCGCAGAGAGTGCGTCGTCGAGCAAACGAATGGTAGCGCGAGCCGCATCGCGCGGGTCGGGCTGGCCGTTGCCGGCGGTAGCGGTCTGCG
This sequence comes from Gemmatimonadota bacterium, assembly GCA_947471365.1. GTDB lineage: Bacteria > Gemmatimonadota > Gemmatimonadetes > Gemmatimonadales > Gemmatimonadaceae > Fen-1231. Next base: position 43,737 of record CANIWQ010000001.1, read on the forward strand.
CCTGCCGCACGGTGACATCGGCGCGCATCGCGGCAATCAGCGCGGCCACATCCGTCGGCGTGAGCGACGCACCGTCGCTCACGCCGACCGCTGGGTCGCCTGCGGCGATCGACGCGGCGATATCATCGTCACTGCGTTCGGCCTGCCAAGGAAAATCGAGGGCTTCTGGTGCCGCGGCCGTGCCGCAACGCGCACAGCGGGCTTTAAGCAACGCCTCGCCGTGGCGGCGCGCACGGTCGTCGGCGCGCAGACTCGTGATGTACCGAACCACCGCCCAGCGCTCGTCCGAGGAGAGCACCGACGACCAACTCACCATACGCGTGTTCACAATGCCCACCGACACCACACGATAGGCAAACGCCGGCGTGACACCATGCATCGTCGCGGCGGTGCCGATCGCGGCAGGAACGGTATTCAGTTCTTTTGACTTCGGCCCGTCACCCGCACCGGTGGGACCGTGGCATTCAATACAATGCTGTTCGAAGATCGCGCGGCCACGAGCAATGTCGACGGTGGTTGTCGGTAGCTCGAGCGCACCGTCGGTTCCCAGCGCGACAGTCAGTTTCTTGGAGAGCGCCACCAGCTGGGACGGCTTCTCATGGCGGCCCGCGGCGGTGGCAAGCGAGTCGAGCAACAGCCGGATGGCGTCCGCGTTCGGCGCGGTGAGGCGCTTGGCCACATCCTGCGCATCGCGCAGAAAACCGGCGGCTTCTTCAAGCTCGGTGCTGGAGATCAGCCGACCGGCAGCATCGACGCCCTTGGCGTACTCCTCAACGGCGACGCCCACGATGGCCGACAGCCGCCTCGCCGGTGGCTCCTGCGAGCCCTCCGTCCGAGGCGCGACCGCAAACAATCCGAGCGCAAAAAGCCCGTTGAGAATCGTTCTCAAGAACATATACTAGTAAGGTAGTCGGCTACTTCAGCGCCGCGCTACTGGGGACACGTTAGGCGCAAAACTGAACCGCGCCCCACGCTTTCCGCCGAGTGCGGAGGGCCTTTACTGACCGCTCAGCACCACGACGGCGCCGGCTGTTGTGTCCGTGTGGCTGAGCGTGAGCAGGATTCGGGTCACCCCCAGCTCGGCGGCGCGCGCCTCAGCGCGACCGGTCAGCCGTAGCCACGGACCGTGCCCCTCACGTGGCACCACTTCGGCCTCTCGCCAGCCGATCAGCCGAGCATCATCGCTCCCCGAGAGGGCCTTGAAGACCGCTTCCTTGGCCGCCAGCCGAGCCGCGAGGTGCATGGCCGGACGAGCGCGCCCCGTGGCGTAGGCCACTTCGTCGTCGGAGAAGAGACGTTTGAGCGCGCGCTCCCCCTTATTGGCGAGCAAGCGCTCCACGCGCGCAATCTCCACGAGGTCGAATCCCAGTCCGATGATCACCGGCCGTCCCTCGTGACGAAGAGTTTGAGGCGCTGCACCTTGCCGGCACTTCGCGCAACGACCAGATAGACGCCGTTCGGGAGCGATGCAGCGGCAATATCCCATTTCACGTTGCCGTCCTGCGTCACCTGGGAGCGCCACACCAAGCGCCCCGTGATGTCGTACGCATGCAGGTCGCCCGTTGCTCCGGGGAATGGCCACTGAAAATAGACCGCGCTACGTTTGACTGGATTTTCTGAGGGCAAGAACGGGAGACTCGTGGCGGCCGGTGCGAGCTGCACGGCGCCGTGCGCCACCGTGGTGATTTCATCGAGCCACCACTGCAAGGCAATCGGCGTAAAGCGCCACTGGATTTTGCGCCCCTTCACACCGCCGACGGTCACTTGTTCGGGATAATAGAGCGGTCCAAAACCCTGCATACGCGCGACGAGCGCGAACGTAGTGCCGCCGTCGGTGGACATTTCCACCAGCCCAGCCGGAGCCTCATCAAAGCCGCTACCGCTGTAGCGCGTCCAGAAGAGGAGCGACACCGTGTCCACGGTCGCCGGCACCGTGTATACCGGCGACTTGAGTTCACCACGACCGGGCGTGCGCCATGAATACTTTCCGGCCATCGTGAATGTGGAATCGCGCACAAACGACGTGGCGGTCCACCCCGTATCGCTCACTTCGGCGCCGCCATACCCGAGCGCGGTGAACGCTGCCGTCAGTCCGGACGCACTGAGCGTCACGTGCGCGGGACGCGCACTGCTGCCGGCAATCAGGCGGCGGAAGTAGCGCGCCCCCGAGGTGCTGTCCACCCGAAACGCGAGCGGCGTCGGCGCGCTGAGCGTGACGTTGGCCACCGCTGCCTTGGGCACGGTGACGCGAATATCGGGCGAGAGTGATTCGAGCCGCAACGCGCGTGGGCGTTGCGCCGTGCTGGGACTCGCGTACACCGACGGGTCGCCAGCACTCTCAATGAGATCGAGGGCGAAAGGCAGGTTGTCGTCGAACAGCGTGCGGAGCTGTGTGGTGTCGGCCGGAAATTCAAACCCGTAGTAGCCGGCCACGCCGTAGCCACTCGAGAGCTCCGTGGTGAACGAGAGCGTGCCGAAGGTGGCCGACGCCCAATCGTTGTATTCGCCATTCGTCGTGTACAGCGTCCACGCTTCCGAAGGCGAATAGAACGTGCGCATCGAACCCTGCAGGCGATCCTTGAGCACGGGGTGCGCGTTGGTGCCGGCGAGCGTCTGATACGCGGGCAGGTCGGCCGGCACGTCGCCGTACACGGCGCCCGGCGGGAACATCAGCAAACCGGCATAGGTGTGATAGCTCATCGAGACCACCGGCGGATGCGCCGTATGGAACGCCTCGATGTTGCGCGTCTCGACCTCACTCGCCGGCGACGGTCCGCGAAAAATTTCCGAACCGGGTTCGTTGGACGACCCGACGTTGTCGAGCCCCCAACTGGCGCGGTGATTGCGATTCATGTCCACGCCGACGGCACCACCGGCCTGCGGCGAACGCGTTTTGCGCCAGAGACGATCGGCCGTGAAGGTGTACTGGTAGCCGTCGGGATTGGCCACCGGAATAATCCAGATATCGCGCGTCTGCAGCAGCGAGTCCACGCGCGCATTGCTCGCGGTCGCGAGATAGGTGATGAGCCGGAGCGCCGTTTCCGTGGCGCCCCACTCGCGGGCGTGATAGGTCGCCACGAAAATCACATTCGGCCGCGACGGACTGTCGCCCTTCGGGCCAATCTTCACGGCGAGCATCGGCCGCTTCTCGTAACTCAGGCCCAGCGTGTCCACGCTGACGCGCGAGTTGACGCGTGCGAGCGAATCAATAAACGCCCGCACGCCGCGCGAGGCATCGTCATAGTCGCGATAGGGAGCCGCCCCCACCGCGCTGGGCGCCACCACATTGAGACTGCGCACCTCGGCGCCTTGCCAGCCAAGCCCGGCAAGTCGGGCGCGCTCCCTCGCATCAACCACGACCAACGCGCTCCCGCGATCCATCCCGACCACATCGAACCCGCGCGCCTGCAGCGATTCGGCTCGCACGTTCGGCACGCGCACCGTCACGTGCTGCGCGCTGAGCGGTGCCGCCAGCAACGACGAGCAAGCACCCAATGCGACCAATGCGAAACCCATCGCGCGACTTGCGGCCCCAGCACGGCTCGCGGACTCCCGCCCTTCCAGCACCTCCGCCAGCACACCATCGGTCGCGGTGAAGAGCGCTTGCACCGCGGCGGTCCATCGCGGCCAGCGGTTGGCGCGCGCGGCTTCACTGGTGGCCGCACGCACATCGGCGGCGGCGGCCCGCAGCTGCTCCAAGGCGGCGAACGTGGGCGCCGCCGCGTCCTGCAGACGCGCGAGCGCCGCGCGCCGATCGGGCTCCGACTTGGGTTCCCGCGCCAACGCCAACTCCGCGAGTGCGCCGTGGAGCGCGGTGCGCAGTCGCGTGGCATCAAAGGCACCGATGCGCCCTTCTGCTCCGCTCACGCGAGAGGCCGACACCCGCGCCGCCAATAACGGCGCAAACAAGACGCGCTGCTCCATCGTCCCGAGCGCCGCACGCGTGGCGAACACGCGCAAGGCGCGCGTGAACTCCGGCAACGCCAGCGCCGTGGGTTCAGGCATCGCGCGCACCGTAGCGATAATCCCCCGCGATCTCACGCTGGCAGATTGCGGCACGCTGGCCGGTGCGCGCCTCAAAACGCGCCACAAAGTCCGGCAACCGTTCGGAGGTAAAGTTCACGCGCGGCACGCCGAGCACCGCAATCGCTGCCTCAATCGCCGCCGGCTCCCCTTCCACCTCGATCAGCACATCCATTCGCGGATACCACTCGATGCGCACGGTCGCGCCGCAGACCGCGTACTGCGCAATTTCGCGATCGATCTCACGAATCACTTCGTAGCCGAGTCGTTCGAGCATCGTCGCGAGCACCTCGCCATCGCCGGCCGACGTGGAGATTTCTTCGCGCACTTTGTAGCCGTCGGCATAGGTGGTGGGTCCTTTCCAGTCGAGCATGGCGTCGCCGGATCCCTTGCCGTCGTACACGCGCAGGCGGAGCACTTCGTCACGCGCGATGAGCGCGCGCGCCACTGTGTCGTAGCGTCGGTCGCGCAGGCGCCCTGCGTACACGCGCACGGCGCCTGCGGCGCCCAAGGCACGCGTGACCGCTTCTGGATCGTCGGTGACGCCCTTCAGTTCCACTTCACGCATGGTTGAGGATCGCGGCCATCACCGCCGCCGTGTCGGAGAGATCTGCAAAGACCGCCGTCGGACGGCACGCAGCAAGCGCCGGCACGTCGAACGACCCCGTGGCCACCGCAATCGTGCGTGCGCCAATCGGCTGCGCGCACGCCACATCGCTCGGCGTATCGCCAATCACGACCACGGCATCGCCCGGCACCGCGCGGCCGAGTCGTGCGCTGGCTCGCGCCTGCGCAATCGCAGGGAGTTCGTGCCGCACTTCGTGATCACTCCCGAACACGGCCACCTGAAAGCGGCCGATATCGATGCCCACTTGACGCAATTTCTGCTCCGCGCCCAACGCGACATTGCCGGTGAGCAGACCCAGCATCACGCCATCGTGCGATTCCACTTCGTCCAGAATGGCTTCCACGCCGGGCAGTATCATCGACTGGTGATCGGCGCCCGCAAGCTCCACGGTGAGTTCCGTCAAATAGCGGTCGAGCACTTCGTCCATGCGCGCATCGACGTTGGCTTCGGGAATACCCGCGTCCCGCATGGACTCTCGCACAATCTGTCGATCGGTCTTGCCGTCGTAGCGATAGCCGGGTGCGCCCACCGCGCCATGCACGGCCATCAGGGCGCGCTCCATGGAGCGGCGTCCCGCGCCGCGGGACCAGAGGATCGTGCCGTCGATGTCGAAGAGCGCGATCTTCATTCGCCGTGTGCCGGTTCGGTGGCGGACGACTGCCGCGTCAGCATCAATCCACCCAGCACCCCCGCCGCGCCGACGCCCTGCCAGAGCGTCGGAATTTCCCCAAGCAGCGGCCAACTCACGAGCACCGCCACAATCGGCTGCAGGTTGGAGAACATGGCGGTGCGCGTCGGCCCAATCACTCGCACGCCGCGAAACCAAAAGAGATTCGCGACCCCCATGGCGGCGAGCCCGCTGTATAACACCGCCCCCCACGCGAGCGGCCCCACCTGCGACCACTGCACGTGCACGATGTCGGGCATGGCGAACATCAGCATGGGAATGGTGCCGCCCACCACCGTCCATGTCGTGATCTGGAGCCCGCTGACGCGCGAGAGCATCGGCGTCATGAGATGCGTATAGAAGGACCAGCACACCACCGAGACCAGAATGAGCAAATCACCCACGACGCTCGCGTCTTCGCCGTGCGTGGCCGCGGAGCCAAGAATGACGAACGCAATGCCGGTGATCGAGCACGCGATTCCCATCACCGCGCGCCGCGAAATGCGTTCCACGCCGAGGAGTCGGCCGACGATCGCAATGATCGCTGGGCTCGACGCCACCACCAGCGACGCGGTACCGGCGCGCGCGCGCGCCAGGCCGAGAATAAAGAACAGTTGATACATGCCGTGGCCGAGCACGCCGAGCAGCATCAGGCGCCGAATGTCGGCGCGTATGGGATGCGGCTCGCGCGACCAGAACGTCACGGCCAACAGCGCAAGGGCCCCGACGGTCATTCGAATGCCGTTGTAGGCGAGCGGTGCGAACTGGGTCGTGCCGTACTTGAGCACGGCAAAGTTCACGCCCCACACCACCACCATAATCAGCAGCAAGGCCTCGGTGACCAGCACCTCGCGCGTTGCGGCATGGGTCTTTGCGTCTGCGTTCATAATTGAAAACTAACCTCTCGTGGAACCCCGGAGGACACATCGCGTGCAGGCGGTCAACCGCCAGGGGGCCGAGCGGGTCGCTGTTGAACCAGGTGCCGTGTTCGTACCTTTACCGCATGCATGTCTCCTTCGCTCTCTTCGCCGACGCGGCCAACCTCTCGCAGGAAGGCAAACTCAACATCCTCGGCGTGTTCGATGCCCTGTCCATTGGCAGCCTGCCGGCGGTTCACCCGAGGGCGACGCTCGTGGTGCGCCTGAAGGCCGACGCCGCGGATGCCGGCCTGCACTCCCTGGCGTTCTGCTGGCAGAGCCCCACCGGCGAGGAGATCTGGTCGTCGTCCGGCGAGCTTGAGGTCGGTACACCGCCGCCCGGGGCCTACGACATCGACATTCCCGTGATCGCGTCGATTGACCTGCCGATTCAGCTGGCCGGCGCGCACACGATGCGCATTGACCTAGACGGTGAGGCGCGCGCCGAACTCACGCTCCACGTGCGGATCGGCGCCCCGGTCGCGCCGATGCACGGGCTGGTTAGCTAGCGGAGTCTGCGAGGCCCGGCGATGCGGTGGACGCGGCCTCGCACGTCGCGCACCGCACCACGCCGCGCAGGTTGCACAGCTGGCAGATGAAGGTGCCGCATTGCTGGCACGGATATCCTTCCGACGCCCGTTCTTCCCTGCCGCAGGAGCGGCACGCCATACGGTCGGTGGTCATAGAAGCCTCAGCGCGGTTTCTCAGAGAGGTCGTACTCGCGAATCTTCTTAATGAGAGTCGCGCGGGAAATCCCGAGCTCACGCGCGGCATGCGTGCGATTGTGCTGATGGGCCTTGAGCGTGCGATCAATATGCGCCCGCTCGACGTCCGACAGTGAACGCGGCACATGGTGCGCGACATCGGCTCCCGTCGCGCCGGCCACTTCGCGCGGCAGCGCTTGCGCTGCGATGTTCGGCATCCCGCGCGACATGAGCATGGCGCGCTCGAGCACGTTGCGCAGTTCGCGAATATTCCCCGGCCACGCATAGCGCAGCATGGCGTCGAGCGCGTCATCGGCGAGCTGGACAGGCGCGCCAGGCAGTGTGGGCGACAGTTCGTCGAGCAGATGCGCCGCGAGGTCCACCAGATCCTCGCGTGACCGTGCGCGCAGCGGGGGCAACGTGAGCGGCATCACCGAGAGACGATAGTACAGGTCCTCGCGGAACCGACCGGCCATGACTTGACCCGCGAGATCCTTGCTGGTGGCGGCAATCAAGCGAACATTGACCGTGATTTCCGCCGTGCCCCCGTGCCGGCGGAAGCCTTTGCCCTCGAGCACGCGCACGAGCCGGGGCTGTAAGTGCGGATCCAGATCGCCGATTTCGTCGAGAAACAGCGTGCCGCCGTCGGCAATCTCAAACAACCCCTTCCGCGTCTGGCCGGCGGCGCCATCCGTGCCGCTTTCCACGCCAAACAGTTCCGACTCCAGCGACTCGGTCGTGAGCGCCGCACAGTTCACCTGAATGAACGGCTTGGTCGCGCGTGGACTCTGCGCGTGAATCAGCTCAGCGACACGCCCCTTGCCCGATCCACTGTCGCCTACGATGAGTGCCGTGGTGCGGTCGCTCGCCGCGAGCAACGCAATCTGCGCGCCGAGATCGCTCATCGCCGCCGATGACCCAAACATGATATTGGCCCCGCCACCACGCCGCTCACTCAGATAGCGGTTCATGCGACGGAGCACCGCCTTTTCAAGCGCGCGCTCAGACGCCACCGCGAGGTGGCTGAGATCGACCGGCTTGGTAAGGAAGTTCTCCGCGCCCTTGTGGAGCGCGTCGACGGCCATCTGCACATCGCCGTACGCCGTCACCATAATCACCACGGGATTGTCGTCGCGAATCTTGGCGAGAACATCGAACCCGGTCATGTCCGGAAGCCGCACATCGAGCAGCACGAGGTCGGGACGCACGCGCCGGTAGGCTTCGATGCCGTCCGCGCCCGTGTGCGCCACCGTGACGACGTGGCTACCGTCGTGACGGAAGAACATTGCGAAGGCCGTCGCAATGGCGACTTCGTCGTCGATGATGAGAATACTGGCCATGGGCGACCACTTCCCGGTTGTTACGTGATTTCGACGTCTAACCAACTATAACAAGTTGAAAATGGGTGCGCGATGCGCCGACGCAATCCCCAACCGGTCAGAAACGCCAGATCCGGAACAGGTCAAAGCCGTATTGCCGCGGCGTCGGCGCAAAACCGCGCGCATTCGCCTCAGGCGTGCAGAGGACGGCCTTGGTCGGCGGATCCATACCGGCCGACAGCGTGACCGACGGACTCAGCCGATAATCGAACTTGAGCCCGATGGCGTCGGCGAACGTGAGCGGGTCGCTCGAGCCGGCCGTGCCGCCCACGAGCTGCCCCACTTGGCACAGCCCGGCGTCGAGCCGCACAAAGGCTTTATCGCTGAGCTGCTTCGCGCAGTTGAACCGTGTGCCGGAGAGGATGTTGCTGCCCACGCTCCGAATGCCGCCCTGATAGGCGTCGAGTCCAGCCGCGCTGAGCTGCGCGTCATCGCAGATGCTCCCGGTGGCTTTGGCGCCGAGTTGGCTGAACAGCGAACTCGACAGCACACGCGCCGCCGTGGAGGTGTAGTCGCCGCCACGCGCGCCGATTTCGTTGCTGGGCCCGCCGGTCACGAGGTAGCTCACAAGGTCGCCGTTTGTCACCCGTAACGAGTCGGGGCTCGACAACTCCGCCTGGGGCGCGCGGAGCGTCCCCCCGAGATGGACCCGAACCCGCACGTCGGGGCGCGCCACCACACTACTGAACTGACGCACCGTGTGGAGCGCGTTGATGCTCATCGTCGCACTCCGGAAATCGGGATCGCCAAACCAGCGCAACTCCCCGCTCTCCACGTCAAACGGCCGCTGCACTGGGCCGAGGTTGAGACGATAGGTGCCGCGCACGGTCTGCAGCGATCCGTCGAGCGCAAAGTCCGCGGGTACGCCGCGCTCACCACGACTCCGCGTGATATTCACGCGGCCACCGAGATTGATGTTCGCCTCTTCTGACCGCAGCCACACGTCGCGCCCCATCTGCACCTGTACGTTGCGCATCGTGAGCCCATTCAGATAATCGCTCGGCGGCGCCGGAAAGAGTCGGCGGTTGTCGAAGGCCGACGTGTCCACCACGTGCAGGAACTCGGGGTCATCGAGCGAAATCACCTGTTTCTGCGCGAGCTCCGGCACGGGAATCACGCCGTGGTCCACCGTCAAGCCCCCGCTGAGCGTCGAGGCGCGGCGGGCGCCCTGCAGTCGCAGCTCACCGGAAAGATCGAGCTCCGCAACATCCGGCCGCGCCAGCACGGTGAAGGTCGTGGTGCTCAGGTTGAGGTCGAACGTCGGGTTCTCGACATCGAGCAACCCAATCCATCCGCCGAGGCGTGCCGACCCCGTGCGACTTGGATTACTGCGAGCCGACAGTCCACGGAGCGCGATGCTGTCCCCAAGGAACGCGATGTCGGCTTCCACGTCCTTGAATGTGACGTCACCGAGCGACGTGAACCGCAGACTGCCGTCGTGAATGCGCAGGGCGCCATTGGCCCGTGGATGCTTCCACGTGCCGCGCACGTCGATGTCGGCCACGATGGTGCCGGTCGCATCAGCGATGCTGCGCGAGAACGACTCGAGTAGCACGAGCCCGCCGCTGTCGGCTCGTACGCGGGCCGACAGCGGCTCTTCCAGCAACCGCGCACCCGTCGCACTCAACGACAGATCCACGGGGAGCGACGCCTCGGCACGCAACGCCACGGCGCCGGCACGGGCCACCTGCAGCGACGTGGTGAGTCGACGATCCGAGTAGCGACCTTCGGCGGTCACCGATTCCAACCGTAGGCTCCCCAGCGTGGCCTTGGTCATCGTGCCTGTAAAACGAAGGTCTGGCCGCGACCGTGTGCCGCGCACATCGCCGCGCAACGTCACCACACCACCGAACGGCGCGTCCGCTTGGAGCAATTCGCCGAGATCGGCCAGCGGTACGGAATCCACGCGCACATCAAACAACACCGCCGAATCCGCGCGCGCACTGCCGCGTAGCGCAATGAATCCGCCGTTCGCGCCAGCGAGCGCCAGTGTGTCGACCACGAACCCGCCCTCCGAAAACCGGAACGCCGCCGTGCGCTGGAGCGCCCAGGCGTTTCCGGAGGTGCGCACCGTGAGGGTGTCCACCACAATGTCTGTGGTGTCGCCCGTGCGCCGCACGACCGCCTGCACTTGCGCACGGACGCTGTCTGGCGTGACGGCAGCGAGCGCCCACGTGGTGCGCTGATCAACCGTGAGGCCAGCGTTCGCCGTGACGCGCGCGAAGGAGAGCCCGCCGGCGCGCAGCGTATCGAGCACGAGCGAGAGGGTGCCTGTGGCGGAATCTGGAAATCCGACCGCCCGCACAGAGGCGTTGAGCGCCCGCGTGCTCGTTGACCCAAGACGGAGTGTGGCGCCCTCGACCGCGGCCAGCACGCCAAAGCGAGCGAGGCCGCCGCGGATGGTGCCGGTCACCCGCACCGATCCGGCGAGTGAATCCGAGAGCGGGACCGCCGTATCGGCCGCCCGCGCGAACGAACCCGCCGCGAGATATCGGCGCAATCCGCCGAGCGAATCCACGACCGCCGCAAACTGCAGATCGCCGCGCTGTGTACTGGTGAGACCAAACGCCCCACGCGCGGTCAGCAGTCCCGCCGCCGACTCTACCCGCAACGAATCCACCCGCGCCACGCCGCCCTCAAACCGAAGCGCCGCGCGACCGGCATAAATACGTACGCTGTCTACCAGCGAGCGATCGGCAAACAGCTGTGCCGACCCAAACAGGTTGGCGAGCGAATCCCCCTCAAGCCGCACCGTAAAGCGTCCGTTGAAATCCGTGCGCGGGACGGACGGATTCCCGAGCGCCTCCTGAAAATCGAAGTCGCCAAGCGCACCGCGAATGACCGCCGCACGCCCTGGCGACTCCGCGTCGAACTGGCCGTCAAACTGCAATCGACCGAAGGTGCCCACCAGGTCCGCAGAGAGCGCGAGATCGGCCGTCGTGCCATTGAGCCGCAGCGGCCCGTTCATCGTGCCCCGCAATGGCACCGCCGGATAGGAGCGCGCGAACGCGCTCACGTTGAGCGGCAGCGCGGCGGCCTCCAACTCAAACGCCATGCGCGCGCCGCCAAACGAGAGCCGGGCCGTGCCCTTGAGGCGCGACACCGTCGCCGTATCGCTGTCGGAATGTGTGACGTCTGCATCGCGCACGCGCACGTCGTTCCAGAGCGAGTCGAGGGTCCCTCGGCCCGCAATCACGCCCGCAAGTTTCGGAAAATCAGGATTCAAGAACTGCGCCGTGCGCAAATCAAACTGCCCGAGTTCCACCTGCATGCCGTGGAACTTCGCGCGACTCACCGAGAGAATATCCACTTCACCGCGCAGCACCGCGCGCGTTATCGCACCGGGGACGTTCGCATCGGCAAAGGCCAGCCGAGCGTCGTCCACCTGAAAATGGTTCACCGGGCCACCGCGGCCCTTGAGTGTTCCCGTAAAGGTGCCGCGCCATGGTTGCGGAAAGGGTCCGCCGTTCAGTGTTTCGAGAAAGCGGAAATCCAACGGCGTGAGTTGCAGATCCACGTCTTTCACAATCAGCACGGGGGCGCCAACGCCATAGGTCATCGCCCCGCGCAAACGCGACGACGCCGTGCGCATATCCATGTTCGTGATGACGTAGTCTACGACGTGTGGATTGGCCTCACTCACAATGCGCAGATCCATTGCGCCCACGCCCGTCGCCGGCAGCGTCGAGTGAATCCAGTGCAGATCTTCGAGCCCGGTGGAATCGCTGTGGATGTTGAAGTCGTAGCGAATGGGGCGGCCGTCTGCCCAGTCGAGCCGACCGCGTCCGCGCCCCGTGGAGTGCGGGAGTTCAAAGCCCGTGAAGTTGGCCCAGATCGTGTCACCCACCCAACGCACGTCCCCGCGCATGTTGCGAAACGCAAAGGGCGGCAGGTGCTCCACGATGTCCATCCGCGCAATCTCAAAGACACGACCCGTGCTATCCGGCTCGCGAAATCGCGCGCGGTTGAGCGTGAGATTCCAATCCGTCCAGTGCCACGACCGCTGGAAGCCCGCCGTGCCCTTGACCGTCACGCGTCGGATTTCGTGCGCCGGAAGCGCGAGATTCTTGACGATCGCGCTGTCGCGTCGCGCGCCAGCGAGCGTGTCGTCCGGCGCCCACGGCAGCGTGAGCTGAAAGTGTGCGTCGCGGATGTGCACATTATTGAAGACCACGAGCGCCCCAAACGTGCCGCGACGCGGGCGCTCCGCTGGCGTCTGCGGCTGCGGCGGAAACACCTTGTGCATGTTCCACCGGTCGTCGTTTTCTCGCCGCATCACCACGAACGGATGCTCCACGTTCACCGAGCGCACGATGATGCGGCCGTCGAGTACGTCGCGCGGATCGTAGGTCAGGCGAATGCGCCCCGATCGTACGAACACCGAATCATCGGGGTCGGTAATCTGGAGCGAGTCGATGGTGAGATCGGTGAGAAAGGAACCCGACAACCGCCCCAGATGCAGCCGTCCGTGCATGCCGCGCGCGAGTTGCCGCGACAGCTGCACGCGAATCCAGTCACGCCCACCTTCGCTCTGCGTGGCCGTCACGAGCGCGCCCACCACGCCCACGCCGATCACGATCATCAGCAAGGCGCTCACGAGAACGACGAGTCGGCGTCTGACCATCGTCTAAAACGCCTGCCCGATACTGAAGCTCAGATTCGTACGCCCCAAAAACGTACTGGAGCGCGACGGACGGAACGTGGCCGGACACGCGCCAGCGGTTTGCTGCACCGCGCCACCCGTACCCGTCACCCGCAGTGTGTTCTCGGGACTCACGCAGAACAGCGCGCCCCCTGAGGCCACCGACGTATCGAAGTACGCCGACCCCGCCGGGCGTTGATAGGGATTGTATGCCCAGTCGAGGCGCACAAAGCCAATCAGCGTCTGCACGCGCACGCCAATGCCAGGCGTCACCATGAGCGAGTTGAATCCCAGCGACGTCCCCGCCGCCCCGCGATTCCACACCTCGCCCACATCCGCGAACGCCGCAAACTGCAGCAACTCCGGGAGCACCGGACTCGGCAGCCGCGCCTCAAGCATGGCGACGAACAGCGTGTTGCCACCCGTGGGGATGGTGCGCTGCCCAGAATCCGAGTGCGCGCGAAAGTACACGGTATCGGCGGGGTTCGCCGGGTTGCCGCCACGACGGCCGTCGGCGCGCACGGTGTCGTACGACGTGGGGATGTACACCACCGGCCCCAGTTCATTCTGACGAAAGCCTCGCACGGTCGTTGGCCCGCCCGCAAAGAGCCGCTCCTGCGGAGGCACATACGCCGCATCACTCCCAAGCGACAGCGTACTCCCGACCACGGCACCAACGCGCACACGCGCTGCAAGTACCACCGAGCCGGGCAATGGCAAATAGAATGATGCGTCGCCGAGCGCCTTGGTGAACCGCAAATGTGAATCCGATCCGGTCCATCCACCGGCCGTGCGGACGTCCACGCGCAGCACGCTGCCCCGCGTGGGATTCGACGGATTGTCCGCCGACTCACGCGACCACGACACACTCGCCACGCCCAAGCGCTGCAGCCGCCCGAACGCCTCGCGATCCGCTTCCATACACGCATTGAACACGGCGCACAGCAGCGCGGGCTGCGCTTCGGTGCGGCCGTACTCGATCGAATAGCCCGCGGTTTGCATTCCGGTCGCGGTGGCGCGCGCAAACTGCGCACTCCCACCGGCCGGCGCGGTGCGCAGATACGCGTTGTATTCCGAACGCCGCTCGCTGTACATCGTGATCGACGGCACGATCGTGCGGAACACCGGCGGCTGCGTGAGCGTCGCGCCCACGGAGTAGTTGATATCCTTGCTGTACGCGTCCGCTTTGGCCTGCGGGCACAACGACTCAAGCCCAGTCAGCGGCGCGCCCACGCCGATTTTCGACACGCGCGCCCGCACATCCAATCGCGCCGCGCCGCCGAGCACGCCGTTCTGCGTGAAGTCACTGTTCGCGCGCACGCAGTCGAGCGTGCCATATCCCACACCCAATCGCGAACTGCGCCGAAACCCTTCGGTCACGGCCAGCGTGACATGGACCAACGTATCGCTCGCCGACAGTCCCGAATCCGGTGTGACGGTGGCCTGCGAAAACGCTTCCGTCTGATACAGCGCCCGCTTACCCCGCTCGAGCGCCTCAAGTGAATAGAGATCGCCAGAGCGAAGGCCGGTCGTGCGGCGCACCACGGCGCTGTCCATCGCCGGTGCCGCGCCAGCGAGCCCGCGGACATCCGTTGTGAGCACACCCAAGTGCACGCGCGGTCCGGTGGTGGCCGTGAACTGCACCGCCGCGCGGCGCGTGCCGCGATGCGTGTCGTAGCCCACAAACACTTCGGCGTCGGGGTAGCCACCGTTATGCAATCGCCGCGCGAGCGTGGCGCGCGTTTCTTCATTCGCGTATTTGTCGAACGGCTTGGCCACCGCCGTTGGCAGTCCGCGCAACAGCGCGCCGCGCTCGGGCACGGCCTCGAGCCCCGCGAACACCAGCGAATCCACCAATACGGGATCGCCCTCGTGAATCGCAAAACGAATCGCCACCGCTTTGGGCCCGGCCAGCGTCACGGAGGTGTCCACCGTGGCGGCGATGTAGCCGTGATTCCGGTACCACACGAGCAATCGCAGCACGTCGAGCGGCAGGCGTGCACGATCCACACAGCGGCGCTGCCCAATCACACGAAACGTGCGGCGCGCCCACGACGACGGTGTGGTGGAAATACCGTCAGCCAGCACCGTGCCGGAAAAGGCCAGATTCCCCTGGAAGGCCAGGGCGGCGACCTCGAGATCACCGGTGCCACAACTCACCGCCTGCGCCACAAGCCGGCACGGCCCGAAGCATCCGGCCGCCACCATCCACGCGACCGCGCGCCGGCGCCACCCGGCCATCAGTCGTCCTTCTGGCCGAACACTGCGAGATTCGAAGAATGTCCGGGGCTCACCTTCTTCTCCGGATAGAGCCAGTGGTACGCCTGATTCACCGCCACCGACGCCTCAGCAAAACCCGTGGCGATCAACTTCAGCTTCCCGGGATACGTCGTGACATCGCCGGCGGCATACACGCCCGCGCGCCCCGTCTCCATCTGCGAGTTGACGACGATCTCGTCGTTTACCACCGTCAGCCCCCAAGACATCAATGGCCCAATATCACTCACAAATCCAAGCATCGGCAGCACGACGTCGGCATCAATACGCGTGGTGGTCTTGGCCTTGATGTCCTTGAGCTCCAGCCCAACCAACTGGTCGCCCGAGGCATGGATGTCGTGCAACTCATGAAACGTGTAGATCGCGGTACCACCGGCCGCCGCCGAGGCCTGCACGGCCTGCACCGTGGCCGCGTGCGCCCGGAACCGATCGCTACGGTGCACGAGCGCGACGCTCGCCGCCACGCCCTGCAGTTGATGCGCCCAGTCGAACGCCGAGTCGCCGCCGCCAACAATCACCACGCGCTTGCCGGCAAAATCCGCGGGGGTGCTCACGCGGTCGAAAATCGCGCGACCGTACCACGGCTCCGCGCATGCCTGGGGTAACCGGCGTGGGGCAAACGCGCCAATCCCAGCGGCGATCACTACCGTCCGCGTGGGGAACCGGTCGGTCTCCGTCACCAGCGCGAGGTGGCCTTCCTCCTGCTCCAACGCCACCACGCGCTGGTTACAGTGAATAGGTCCGCTGAACTGCTCGGCTTGGGTGATGAGGTTCCGCACCAAGTCCTTGGCCAGCACCTTTGGGAACCCAGCGACGTCAAAGATGTTCTTTTCAGGGTACAGGGCGGTGAGTTGGCCGCCAGGCTCGTTGAGAGCGTCGACAATCTGGGCGGACGCCCCTCGCATACCCGCATAAAAGAGCGCGAACAGCCCAGCCGGACCGGCGCCGATGATGGTCACATCTTGCACTTCGTGTGTCATAGGTGAAACTTCGCTCTCGCGTGACGCTGAATCAACCTTTAGAGTCCGGAAGATCGTTGTCCGGCCGATAAAGCCCCTTGCCCCCTCGCTCTGCCTCTGACGCACCCGTGAGATCCGACGGCCGCTCCATCCACTTTTCCGGCAGTTTCCGCCTCGTGCGACGCATCGCACGCGGGGGGATGGCCACCGTCTACGAAGCCGAGCAGATCGGCGATCGCGGCTTCACCAAGCGCGTCGCCATCAAGGTCATTCACGAGAAATACTCGCGCGATCCGTCGTGGCTCCAGCTGTTCATCGACGAAGCCAAACTCTCCGCCAATCTGATTCACGGCAACATCGTCCAGATCTTTCAGTTTCACGAAGTGGACGGTGAGTTCTTTATGGCGATGGAATACGTGCGCGGCGTCACGCTGCGCGCGCTCATCGACCACCACCGCGCGATCGGCGAGTCGGTGCCGCCCACCCTCGCCGCGTACATCATGAGCCGCGTCTGCCGCGCGCTCGACTACGCGCACAACTTCATCGACAGCACCGGCCAGCGCCTACACATCGTCCATCGCGATGTGTCGCCGGGCAACATTCTCCTGACCTGGGACGGCCAGGTGAAGCTCGCGGATTTTGGCGTCGCCAAGGCCAGCACAATGCACGACCCGGCCGAGGAACGGCAGCTCACGATCGGCAAAAAGCATTACATGAGCCCGGAGCAGTCGATGAGCGCCAAGGTGGACTGGCGCACCGACATCTTCTCCACCGGCGTGGTGTTGTTCGAAATCCTCGCCCTCGAGCAGCTCTTTCGCGAAGTCGAAACCGAGGCCGCGCTCGACGAAGTCACCATCGCCCCCTCTCCGGATGTGCGGCGCTTGCTGCCCGACCTCGACCTCGCGATCACTGGGCTCGTCACGCTCGCCATCGCCAAAGACCCCCTCGTGCGCCCCAACGCGGCGATGTTCGGCCTCGTGCTCGACGAATGGTGCGCCAAACAGCGCGCGGCAGGCTCCCCCGAACAGCTGCAGAAACACTTGGCCCTCCACTTTCCCGACACCTACCGCCCGCTCAGCGAGGCACCGCGCACCGAATCGACGCCAGCGGCCGGCGACTCCAGGTCGATCTCCCGCCTGCTCGACCAAGTGTTCGGCAACTAGCATAGGGCGCCCCACGCTCGGCGGCATTATCTTGCAGTATGGCGACCAAGATCTATACCAAAACAGGTGACGACGGGCAGACCGCACTCTTTGGCGGCAGCCGCGTTGGCAAAGACCACGCACGCGTTGAAGCCTACGGCGACGTGGACGAACTCAACGCCGTCATCGGCATGGCACGCAGCATCGACCTCATGCCGCGCGTGGACGAAATTCTCGCTCCGGTACAGCGCGATCTCTTTTCCATCGGCGCGCTCCTCGCCACGCCGCAGCCGGAGAAGTACAAAGAACAGCTCGAAAAAGCGCGCCTCTCCGATAAGCGCATTGCCCAACTGGAAACGGCCATCGACGACTGCGAAGAGGAACTCGCACCGCTCAAGTCGTTCATCCTGCCGGGCGGCACCACCAAAGCCGCCACGCTCCACGTGGCGCGCACCGTGTGCCGACGCGCCGAACGCGCGATTATCAAGCTGCAGCACACCGACGACGTGCCGCAGATCGTAATCGTGTACCTCAACCGGCTCTCCGATCTGCTCTTTATGCTCGCCCGCGTCGCCAACCGGCGCGCCGGTGCAGCCGAAGTGATCTGGTAGCCACCGCGTGAACAGCGCCACCGCGCTCGATCTCCACGGGTCGCGCATCCTCATCGGCACGGGACTTCTCGACCGCTGCGGCCCGGAGCTCCAGCGCGCGCTGGGCACGCGTCGCCTCGCCATCGTCACGGACGACACCGTCGCGCCACTCTGGGGCGACCGTCTCGCCGCCGCCACCGGCGACGCCACCACCCCGCGCTTCATCATTCCCGCGGGCGAGACCAACAAGACCCGCAAGAGCTGGTCGCGCATCACCGACGAACTGCTCGACGCGGGCTTGGGCCGCGACAGCGCGCTCCTCGCACTCGGCGGCGGCGTGGTGGGCGACCTCACGGGGTTTGTCGCTGCGACATATTTGCGTGGCATTCCGTTCGTGCAAATCCCCACGACACTCCTCGCCATGATCGACGCGTCCATCGGCGGCAAGACCGGGGTCGACACACGCGCGGGAAAAAATCTCGTCGGCGCCTTTCATCATCCGGCGCTCGTCATTGCCGACACGGCCACGCTGGGCACGCTCCCCGCCGTACAGCTCCGCAACGGCCTCGCCGAGGCCGTCAAACACGCGGTCGTTGCGAGCCCAGCCGAATTCACCTGGCTCGACTCGCACGCCGCGGAACTCACGCAGGACGGTGGACCGAGCACCGCGGTCGCCGAGCGTCTCGTGCGCACACACGTCGCGCTCAAGGCGGACGTCGTCGCCCGCGATGAACGCGAAGGCGGCCTGCGCAAGATTCTGAACTTTGGTCACACCGTCGGCCACGCCATCGAGTCGCTCTCGCACTACGAACTACTACACGGCGAATGCGTCGCACTCGGCATGATGGTGGAAGCGCGCGCCGCGGAACTCGCCGGGATTGGGGAGGCAGGGCTCGCCGACACGATCGCTGCGCTGCTCACCGCCGTCGGTTTGCCGACGGCGGTGCCGCGCCACTTCGACGTCGACGCGATTCTCGCCGCGACGCGCACCGACAAAAAAGCGCGCGAAGGCCGAGTGGAGTACGCGCTGCCGGCGCGCATTGGCGTCATGGCTGGCGCGGATCGCGCCTACGGCACGCCGCTCTCCGACGACGTGGTGCGGGCGGCGCTCAGCGCGACGTGGAGTGCGTAGCGCGAGGCACCGATACGACAGCCGCGCGTAGCACACAATTCGGACAGTCAGAGCTAGACAGGTCGTGGTCGCACGGCACCAATTGGCCGGTCAGAAAGTCGCAATAATTTTGCCCAACCATGGCCCTGTCAGCTTTGTGATGCCCGCGTAACCTATTTCAATTCAACAGGTTACAGCGTCGGAATTTTGCCGCTTGCACCTTTTAGTGCAAGCGGGGTGTTGACCGGCGCGTGTACCTCTACATATCCTCAGCGTCCCTGCCTGACCGTTTTGCGACAGAGCGGGTCCCTGTTGGTGTTCTGCGATTACTGCTTCCGAACCCGCCCGGAGTGTGTATGCAGCCTGCGAATGAGCCGAGATCCAAAACGCTGTTCCGCTCCTCTGCCTCATCCGCCTTTGACCAGTACCTGCAGGACATTCAAAAACTCCCGCTCATTACCGACGTCAAAGAAGAACGTCGCCTCGCGCGTCTCGCGCAGAAGGGCGACGAAGCCGCCGCCGAGCGACTCGTCACGGCGAACCTCCGCTTCGTCATCTCCTACGTAAAGAAGTACCAGGGGCATGGCCTCGATCTCTCCGAGCTCGTCGCCATCGGCAACGAAGGCCTCCTCAAGGCCGTGCGGAAGTTCGACCCCGATCAAGGCGTCAAGTTCATCTCGTACGCCGTGTGGTGGGTGCGACAGGCCGTACTCAAGGCCCTCGCCGAGCAGACGCGCTCCGTGCGCATCCCGCTCAACCAGAACTCCCAGCTCATTCGCCTGTCCCGCGCCGAAACCGTGCTCGCTCAGGTCCTCAAGCGCGACCCCACGGACCACGAAATCAGTCGCCTGCTCGAAGAAACACCCGAACAGGTCCGCAACGCCAAGCAGATGTCCGCCGCCGAGCTCTCGCTCGACGCCCCGGTGGACCGCAGTGACCGCGAAGCCTCCACCCTTGGTGAGCGCTTTGCCGGCGAAGACGGTATCGCGATCGAAGAACGGACCGACTTCAAACTGATGCGCGAGTGCATTGAGCGCGTCTTCCGCGTCTACCTCACGCCCCGCGAACGGAAGATCCTGAATTTGTACTACGGGCTCGACGAAGGGGCCGAGGCCATGACGCTCGAAAAAATCGGCGCGCTCATGGGCGTCACCCGCGAACGCATCCGCCAGATTCGCGAGCGCGCATTCGAAAAGCTCCGCGAATCGCCCGACGGGCGCTCGCTCGCGGGGTTCTGGGCCATCACCTGAGCCGGCACCATCGCTCGGGCCTCCGATGACCACGAGGGGACAGCCACGACGCTGTCCCCTCTGTCGTTTCCCCTGGGTATCTTTCGTCCATGTTGCAGCGTGAGCTTGAAGCCATTGTGGGCGAGCGGAACGTACTCTGGCGTGCCTCGGAGTTGCTCGTGTATGAAAACGACGCGCTCCCAGGCTATCGCCGTCGGCCGCGTCTCGCCGTATTTCCTGGCACGCGCGACGAAGTAATCGCTGTGGTGGCGGCGCTCTGGCGCGCTGGCATGCCCTTCGTGCCACGTGGAGCAGGCACCGGACTCAGCGGCGGCGCCGTCGCCGACGACATCGTGGTGCTGGGGCTCCAGCGGCTCAAGCAGGTCCTCGCGCTCAACGCGGGGGCACGGACCGCCACCGTGGAGCCGGGGGTCGTCAACGCGACGCTGACCAAAGCCGCCACGCCATTTGGGTTACACTATGCTCCGGACCCGTCGAGCCAGACCGCCTGTACCATTGGAGGCAACGTCGCCGAGAATGCGGGCGGACCACACTGCCTCAAGTACGGCGTGACCCTAAACCACGTGCTCGCCGCCACCGTGCTCTTGCCCAACGGCGAAATCATCGCGCTCGAAGCGCCGCGCGCCGATCGCGCCGGCTACGATCTCATGGGCGCATTCGTGGGGAGCGAAGGATGTTTTGGCGTGGCGCTCGATGTGACGGTGCGCCTCACACCAAATCCGGAACAGGTGGTCACGCTGCTCTCGGTGTTCTCGTCACTCGACGACGCGGCGCGCGCGGTGTCCGCCGTAATTGCCGAAGGGGTACTTCCTTCCGCGTTCGAGATGATGGACAACCCGACCATCCGCGCGGTGGAAGCGTCCATCTACGCCGCGGGCTATCCTCTGGATGCGGCGGCCGTGCTCCTCACCGAGCTCGACGGCGCGGCCGCTGGTATTGCGGAGGACGTGCAGATCGTGGAGCGCCTCTCCCGTGCGTGCGGCGCCACGGACGTGCGCACCGCCACCGACGCCGCCGACCGCGCGCGCCTCTGGCAGGGCCGCAAAAAAGCCTTTGGCGCGCTCGGACGCATCGCGCCCGACCTCGTCGTGCAAGACGCCGTGGTACCGCGCACGCGCCTCGCGCCGATTCTCGCGAAGATCGCGGAGATTGGCCAACGACTGAACGTGCGCCTGTGCAACGTGTTCCACGCGGGCGACGGCAACCTTCACCCGTGCATTCCGTACGATGCCTCCGACGCCGACGAGTCGGCGCGCGTGCACGCGGCCATGAAAGAAGTGATGGAGCTGTGCATCGCCGAAGGGGGTTCGATTACAGGCGAGCATGGCGTGGGCTCCGATAAAATGGCGTACATGGATCGACTCTTCGCTACCGAGTCGCTCGACGCGATGTGCCGTCTGCGCGACGCGTTCGATGCCGAACGTCGGGCCAATCCGGGCAAAGTGATTCCGTCGCGCCACTGTCGCGAGTGGATGAGCGTGAGGGGGGTAGAGGCGTGACCACCACATCCATCACCAACGTGCGCGATCTCGCGGACACCGTGCGCGCGGCGTTTGAGGACGGCACGCCGCTCCGCATTACGACGTGTGGAACGTGGCCCGAGTCGTTGCGGAGCGTGCGCTCCGGCGCGACAACGCTCGATTGCTCGGCGATCACCGGCATTGTGGAGTACATCCCCGGCGATCTCACGCTCACCGCGCGCGCCGGAACGACGCTCGCCGAGTTGGAGGAGGCGACCGCGCGCCACGGGCAGTGGTGCCCGCTGTCGCCGTGGGGAACGGATGCCGGATCGTTCGGCGCGACGATGGCGACGGCGACGCGGGGACCGTTGACGACCGCGCTGGGCGCACCGCGCGATCTCGCCCTTGGCATCGAATGTGTGGACGGCACCGGCGCGGTGATTCGCGGCGGCGGTCGCGTGGTGAAGAACGTGGCTGGCTTTGACCTCACCCGTTTGATGGTGGGTTCGTGGGGCACGCTCGCGATTCTTACTGAGATCAGTGTGCGACTGCGGGCGCGTCCGGCGGTCGATGAAACGTGGTCCGTTCCGCTCGATGGCGACGGAGTAACGGAGCGCTTGCATGTTTTGCGGCAGGGGGTGTACGCGCCGCTGGCGTGCGAAATGTTCCACGGGGCCGCCGCGCGCGCCGTGGGGTTGTCCGCGGACGCCGCGCTCGTGCGCCTTGGCGGCAACGCGGGCTTCGTGGCCGCGGCACGCAGCGCGTTGCGTACTGCGAGTACCAACGCGGCACCGCACGACCCCGCTGTGTGGACACGCGCACGCGAGGTGCACGCTGCACCCGTGTTGCAAACCTTGGCCGGAGCCATTGACCGGCCGCTCGATCGCCGAGTGAAGGCACAGTTCGACCCCCGCCATATTTTGAATCCCGGCCTGTTCGCGGAGAGCGCATGACCGCACGCGCACCATTGCCGGGGAGCGAACTGTGCGTGCACTGCGGCTTTTGCCTGCAAGCCTGCCCCACGTACCTCGCGCTCGACGACGAGAACGATTCACCACGCGGCCGCATTGTGCTCATGAAAGCGCTGGCCGCGGGCACGATTGCCGATACGGATCCGTTCGTCGGACTGCACCTCGATCAGTGCCTCGGCTGCCGCGCGTGCGAAACCGCGTGCCCCGCCGGCGTACCGTACGGGCAGATGCTCGAAGCCACGCGAGAACGGCAAGCGAGCGTGCGGCCGACGCCACTCGTGGCGCGGCTGGTGCTGCGTGTGTTCGAGCGGCCCGTCGTGCTCGGCATCGTGATGTTCGGGGCGCGCGTGCTCCGCGCCACGAGATTGCCTTGGCTCTTGGCCAAACTCCCGGGGCGCATCGGTGCGTCGATGGCGATGCTCGCGTCCACGCGCCGCCCGGGGGGGGGGCGCGCGCGCGTCGCGTTGCCGTCGTCGACGGTGCCGGCGGCAGGCACACTCACGAAAGTCGCCACGCTCGACGGATGCGTGATGGAAGGGCTGTTTGCCTCCACCAACCGCGCCACGGAACGCGTCCTCGCGATCAACGGCTTCGCGGTGACGGCCGCGCCCGGACAACAGTGTTGCGGGGCGTTGCACGTGCACGCTGGCGACGCTGACGCCGCGCGCGCACTTGCCCGCGTGAACATCGCCGCGTTCGAACAGAGCGGCGCAGCCTTGATTGCGGTGAATTCGGCCGGCTGCGGCGCGATGCTCAAGGAATACGGACATCTCCTGAAGGACGACGCGGCGTGGCGCGAACGCGCGACGCTGTTTTCGAAGCGCGTGAAAGATGTCACCGAACTGCTCGCTGACGTCGGGCCGCGAGCGGTCACGCCATCGGCAGACGCGCCGCGCGTGACCTACGATGCGCCCTGCCACCTGTTGCATGCACAGCGCATTGCCGACGCGCCCTTGCGCGTGCTGCGGGCCACGGGCGCCACACTGATTCCGCTTCCGGACGCCGAACAGTGCTGTGGTAGTGCCGGGCTCTACAGTCTGGTGGAACCCTCGCTCTCGCTCCGCGTGTTGTCGCCGAAACTCGCGCACATTGCCAACACCGGAGCGCAGGTGGTGGCGACGGGAAATCCCGGGTGCCTCATGCACATCGGGGCGGGCTTGGTGCGCAGCGGCGCGCACGCCGTCGCGCGGCATCCTGTGGAGCTTCTGGATGACGCCTATGCCGCGGAGCGCACCTCGTGACGCACACGGAGCGCCCCGCGTTGCTTGTGGCCTTTGACGACGTGCTGGCCAACACCGCAGCGGAACGCGGCACCGCGCTCCGCGACGCCGTACGCGAAGTCACCGGCCGCACCATCCCTCGTGACGCCGACCAGTGGAGTGCGTGGTGTGAAGGACGCACCTTTGCCGCCGCAGCGCGCGACGCCGTACGCCAAGCCACGGGTGAAACGGCCAACACGGCCAACACGGCCAACACGGCCAACACGGCCAACACGGCCAACACGGCCAACACGGCCAACACGGCCAACACGGCGGTCCCTGCGGACGACGAGTCCGCGATTGCGCTCGTCGCACTCGTTGCTGAACGACAGTTCTCCGCGCGGGCGCAACGTGGTCTCGCGTTGCACGACGGGGCAGCCGCCTTCGTACGAGCGGCCGCCGCACACGCGCCGCTCGGGCTCATTGCCTGGAGCGCGCGGCGCGACGTCGCCACCACCATCGCATTTGCGGGGCTTGAGGATGCGTTCACGTTCGTCATTACCGCCGACGATGCGGCCGACGATGCACCGCCGGCCGCACGTTGGGCGCTCGGCGTGACACGCCTGCGCACCCGCGCGCCGCAGGCCGTGATCTCCGCGCTGGTTGGCGGACTCACCGCCATTCACGGCGCACGCGCGGCTGGCGCGACGGCCGTGGCCGTTGGCGCGCTCCCCACGGAGACGGCCTTTCTTGCGGATCGCTGGGTTCCCGCCGTCGATGCCACGCACGCCGACGATGTACTGGCGCTCGCGCGCCGTCCGGAGCTGCCATGACCGAGTCCCTCGCACCAGGCTTCGCCGAGCGCGAAGCCTTTGTCTCTATTGCGGAGGACTACGCGACGCTGCGCGAACGCGCCGCGTGCATCGACCGCAGTGCGCGCCTCCGCCTGCTGTTCTCGGGCAGCAAGGCACGCGACACGCTGAACGGTCTCATCACCAATGATGTCGGCTCGCTCGCCGACGGATCGGGCATCTACGCGGCGGCGCTGACGGCGAAGGGGAAGATCATTACCGACCTTCGCGTCTTTGCCCGCAGCGATGATTTTCTTGTGGACGCTCCGGCCGCCGGAGCGTTTGCGCTCCTCACGATGTTCCGCAAGTACGTCAATCCGCGGATGGCGCGCTTTGCCGATGTGAGCGCGGTGCTGCGCACCATCGGCGTATTCGGGCCGCACTCGGCCAACGTCGTGACGGCTGCCACGGGAGCGGAGCGCGGACAGTTGTTGTTACTGGGACCGTACCATCACCTTCGCGTCGCCAGCGAATGGGGCGATGTGGTCATCGCCCGGGTGCCAGATCTCGGCGGGGAAGGCTTCGATTTGTTTGTACCCGTCGAGCACGCCGCCGAGTGGTGGACGCGCATCACGGATGCGGGCGCCAGCCCAGTCGGAACCGCGGCGACGGAGATTGCGCGTGTCGAAGCTGGACGGCCGCTGATCGGCACCGACATGGACGAGAACACATTGGCGCAGGAAGCCGACTTTGACGCGCTCCATGGCATCTCGTACACGAAGGGTTGCTATACGGGCCAAGAAACGGTCGCACGGGTGCATTTTCGCGGGCATGTCAATCGGCAGCTGCGCGGGGTACGCGGCACGGGGCCGCTGGTGATCGGCGCGCCGCTCCTGCGCGAGGACGGCGAATCGGTCGGCGTGGTAGGGTCGGTGGCGGCTTCACCGCGCTACGGCTCGATTGCGTTGGCGATTGTACGCCGCGAAGTCGAAACCGGCGCTGAACTCCGCGTGGGTCCCCTCGCGGGCGAAACATCCGACGCCGGTGATGCTCCCGAAACGCGCGTTCGCGTGGTGGAGCTTCCGTTCGTTTAGCGCGCGACAGACCTGACAGCACAAAGGGCGCGATCTCGAGAGATCGCGCCCTTTGTGCTGTCAGACGAGAAGCGTGTTACGGCTTCTTGGCAGCAGCCGGGGCAGCAGCCGGAGCAGCAGCCGGGGCAGCAGCCGGAGCGGCAGCCGTCGTGTCCTTCTTGGTCGTGTCAGCGGCCGGAGCGGCAGCCGGAGCAGCGGCAGCCGGAGCAGCCTCTTCCTTCTTTTCGCCAGCGCACGCGGCAAGCGCGAGCACGGCAGCAGCAAGAGCAAAACGCTTCATGGTGGGTGTCTCCAATGCGGGGATCTGAATTGGCACAGTCGAGACTGCGCCATTTACGCAGTCCTCGGACAGCGAGTCAACATACCGATTTCTCACGGTACGGTCAAGAGCTACAATTCGCTCAAGTCTAAGAGGGACAATATGTTCCCTTCAGCAACCTCACTAATTCGAGTGTCCGCGACGCACCATTTGCCGGTTCTCGACATTACTGGATGATTATACGACTGGAGGTGCAGGCGTAACCCTATACGTAGCTGTATGTTATCGCTTCTTGAAATAATCCAATGGACTCTCCGGTTAGATTA
Organism: Gemmatimonadota bacterium; assembly: GCA_947471365.1. Classification (GTDB taxonomy): domain Bacteria; phylum Gemmatimonadota; class Gemmatimonadetes; order Gemmatimonadales; family Gemmatimonadaceae; genus Fen-1231. The sequence goes on from CANIWQ010000001.1 coordinate 70,126, forward strand.
TGTGTTGGTAGTGTTGGTAGTTCACCCTCCTTGTCCGTAACCATGGCCGCGATTCCCGTATTGACTGCAACGGATGAAAACCCGCGCGTCATTCGTGGGGCCTGCCCCCACGACTGCCCGGACACCTGCGCCACCATGGTGACCGTGGAAGGCGGCCGCGCCACGCGGATACAGGGGGACCCCGATCACCCGTTCACGCAAGGTTTTCTCTGCGCAAAGGTGAATCGGTACCTCGAACGCACCTACCATAAGGACCGGCTCACGGTCCCGCTGCGTCGCGTAGGCCCGAAGGGGAGCGGACAGTTCGCGCCCGCCACCTGGGACGAAGCGCTCTCCGACATTGCCGCGCGCCTCAATGCCATTCGCGCATCGGACGACGGTGCGGAAAGTATTCTGCCCTACTCGTACGGCGGCACGATGGGCTACGTGCAGAGCGAGTCGATGGACCGACGGTTCTTTCACGCAACGGGCGCATCAAAACTCGATCGTACGATTTGCGCGACCGCAGGAATGGTCGGCATGCAGATGACCGTGGGCGCGAGCATTGGCGCCGACGGCGAAGGGATGCCGCACAGCGATCTCGTGTTGCTTTGGGGCACCAATACGCTCACCGCGAATCCGCATCTCTGGCCGTACGTGCTCAAGGCGCGGGAAAATGGCGCGACGGTGATTGCCATTGACCCGATTCGCACGCGCACCGCGGACCAGTGCGACGAGTGGATTGGCATTCGCCCCGGCACCGACGCCGCGCTCGCCCTTGGCATGATGCATGTGATCTTCGCCGAAGGGCTGCAAGACGACGACTATCTCGAGCAGTACACCCTTGGCGCCGACGCGCTGCGGGCGCGCGCCGCCGAGTATCCGCCGTCGCGCGTGGCAGCAATTACGGGCGTGGCGGAAGAGGTGATGGTGTCGCTCGCGCGGCGGTATGGGAGCGCCAAGGCGGCGTTCGTGCGCATCAACTATGGCATGCAGCGCCACGGCGGCGGCGGGATGGCGGTGCGCACTATCGCGTGCCTGCCGGCGGTGGTCGGGCACTGGCGTCGCCCCGGTGGCGGCGTGCAGCTGAGCACGAGTGCGAATTTTCAGTTCAACAAGACGAAGTTGGTGCGCCCCGATTTGTCGCCGCCGGTCCGGACGATCAACATGATCCGACTTGGCGAGGCGCTCACGCAGCCCGACGCTGGCGTGGGTGGCCCGCCCGTGAAGGCGTTGGTGGTGTACAACTCGAACCCGGCGGCCGTGGCGCCCGACACGAATGAAGTACGACGCGGATTGATGCGCGACGACTTGTTCACCGTGGTGCTGGAACACTTTCAGACCGACACGGCGGACTACGCCGACTGGGTGTTGCCGGCCACCACGCAACTCGAGCACTGGGACGTGCATTTTTCGTACGGCCACCTCTACGCCACGCTCAACCAGCCAGCGATTACGCCGATGGGCGAGTGCAAACCGAACAGCGAGATCTTCCGTTTGCTCGCCGCGCGCATGGGACTCACCGATCCGTGCTTTGCGGACGATGATGTGACGCTCATTCGCCAGGCGCTCGACGCGACGCACGAGCGTATGCAGGGTGTCACCTTCGACGCCTTGATGGAGCACGGCTGGGTCCGGCTCAACGTGCCGCGCCCGTACACGCCGTTCGCCACGGGTGGGTTTTTGACACCGAGTGGCAAATGTGAATTTTTCTCCGAGCGGTTGCAACAGATGGGGCTCGATCCGCTCCCCACGTTCACGCCACCGCACGAATATCCTGAGGCGGCGCCGGAGCTCGCGGCGAAGTACCCACTGACGCTGATTTCGTCGCCGCGGCACCAGTTCCTCAACACGACATTCGTGAATGTGGAATCGCTGCGGCGCGACGCGCATCCGGAGGTCATGATTCACCCCGAGGACGCGCTGTCACGCGGCATTGTGAGTGGATCACGGGTGTCGGTGCGGAACGACCGCGGCACGTTCCATGGCGTGGCACGGGTCACGGACGCCGTGCGTGAAACGGTGGTGTGGGCGCCGTCGATTTGGTGGCTCAAGTACGCAGACGACGGGGCGAACGCGAACGCCACCACGTCGCAGCGGGAAACCGACCTGGGGCATGGGCCGGTCTTTTACGACAATCTGGTGGAAGTGGCGGTAGCGGGAGCGTAGTCCGCTCCGCCACGACGCGCCCCTGCACGCACACGCCGCACCGGAGTTCGCCGCGAACCGGAACGGATTTCACTCTACGACGTTTAGCTCATATGCCTACGCTTCCGACCAATCTCGGCGCCCTCAAGCAGTCCCCGTTCGGCACGCCGGACCGCGCGCTTCGCTCCGTCAAAGACGAAATTCGCACGAATCTGTTGGCGCGCATCGCCAAAGGTGGCCCGCTCTTTACGGGCGTGCATGGCTACGAGGACACCGTCGTCCCGCAGTTGGTGAACGCGCTGCTCTCGCGACACCACTTCATTCTGCTCGGGCTCCGCGGGCAGGCCAAGTCGCGATTGCTGCGGGCGCTGACCTCACTGCTCGACGAGCAGATGCCCGTGGTCGCGGGGAGCGAAATCAACGACTCGCCCTTTCAGCCCGTGTCGAAGTACGCGCGCGAGCGGTTGAACGAGTACGGAGACGACACGCCCATCGCCTGGGTGAGCCGCGACCAGCGGTACGTCGAAAAACTGGCGACGCCGGACGTGACGGTGGCCGATCTCATTGGCGACATCGACCCGATCAAAGCGGCGCGTGGCGGGCACTTACTGAGCGACGAACTCACGATTCACTACGGCATGTTGCCGCGCGCCAATCGCGGCATCTTCGCGCTGAATGAACTCCCCGACCTCGCCGGCAAGGTGCAGGTGGGCATGTTCAACGTGATGCAGGAAGGCGACGTGCAGATCAAGGGCTACCCCGTGCGCCTGCCGCTCGACGTGATGCTCTGCTTTACCGCCAACCCCGAGGATTACACGGCACGCGGGAAAATCATCACGCCGCTCAAAGATCGCATTGGCAGTGAAATTATCACGCACTACCCCGAAGACGTGGCACTCGGTATGCACATTACGGCGCAGGAAGCGTGGACCGCGCGCGGCGGTTCGCCGGTGCGCATTCCGTCGTTGCTCTCTGAATTGGTGGAGCGGGTGGCCTTTGAGGCGCGCTCGGACAAGCGCATTGACCGACGCTCGGGCGTCTCGCAACGGTTGCCGATTTCGGCGCTGGAAAATGTCGTGAGCAACGCCGAGCAACGTGCGGTACGACTGGGCGACACCGAGATTGTGCCGCGCCTCAGCGACACCTACGCCGCACTCCCCGCGATTACGGGCAAGCTCGAACTGGAGTACGAGGGCGAGTTGGTCGGTGGCGCGGCGATCGCGCGCGAGTTGATTCGCCGAGCGGCCGACGCCACGCTGCGCGCGCATGCGCCGCACGCGGCCACAGACGACATCGTCATCTGGTTCGACGGGGGATCCGCCTTGCAGGTCGCGGATGACGCCAGTGCAGCCACGCTCCGCTTGGCATTCGGCACGGTACCGGGGCTCGTGGAGCTCGTCGTGGCCGAGCAGTTGGCGCCCGAGGCCGACGATGCGCTGATCTCGCTGGGATGCGAGTTGGTGCTGGAGGCGCTCGTCGCCCGCCGGAAGATTTCGCGCAATGATGAGGGACGGTATGGCCGAGCGACGCGCGAAGAGGGGCGGCGGCGGCGCAGCGCGGATGACGAGTAGCAACGGGTGATGGCAGGCGCGGCGAGTCGGACGCCGCCGCGCCTGTTGCATCCGCTCCTTTACGAGCGGCGCAGTTCCGGATACCGGCGGAACGCCCACACCGCAAAGGCGAGCATCAACGCGGCACCGCCACCGACCGCCCACGGCGCGCCAGCGTGGCGCGCCACCCACCCCGCGGTGAATGACCCCAGCGGGTTCATCCCCACATACAGCATCACGTACACCGACATCACGCGCCCGCGGAGCGCGTCGCTCACCCGGTGCTGTAGCATGCCGTTGATGAGGGCGTTGTTCATGACCATCGACACGCCGCAAACAAAGAGCATCGCGCCGGAGAAAATGACCGAGCTGGAGAGTGCGAAGGCGATGATGGCCACGCAGAGCATCAGCGAGCTCGCCGTCAGCGCGGCGCCGCGCGGCAGGCGACTCCCCTGCGCCGCGATCGTCAGCGCGCCCAGCAAGGCGCCGGCGCCAAAGCACATCATCAAGGCGCCGTAGCCCGATGCGTCGAGCCCCAGATGATCGCGCGCCATGACGGGGAGCAGCGTAAGCACGGGGATGCCGAGGAACGAAAACACCGCCACCACGCGGATCACAATCCACATCACCCGGTCATTGCGCACATAGCGGAGCGCCTCGGCGATGCCCGCCAGCGGCGACGCATGCACCGCGCCCTCGGCGTGACGGCGCGGCACGCGGATCATCGAGAGGCCAATCAACACCGCGAAGTAACTCAGGGCATTGAAGCCAAAGCACCAGGCGAGTCCCAACTGTGCAATGACCAGCGCCGCAACCGACGGCCCCAGAATTCTCGCGAGATTGAACCCCCCTGAGTTGAGGGCGATGGCGTCCTGCAGATCGTCTTTGTTCACCAAATCGATCATCAGCGACTGACGCGCCGGAATCTCGAAGGCCGCGAGTGTGCCGCCGAACAGGCTCAGCGCCAAGAGCCAGCCGATGTTGATATGCCCCGACCAGGTGAACCACCACAGGATCGAGGCTTCGACCAGCATGGCGGACTGCGCGATGCGCACCACCTTCAGTTTCTCGGCACGGTCGGCAATCACCCCAGCCGGGAGCGAGAGGAGCAGAATGGGAAAGGTGCCTGCGGCGCTCACGAGGCCCACCAGAAACGCGTCGTTCGACAGTTCAAGCGCCAGCCAGCCGGTGGCCACCTGTTGCATCCAGGTGCCAATGAGCGACACCGTCTGCCCAATGAGGAACAGGCGGAAGTTGCGGTGGACCGCGAGGATGCGGAACGGGTTGAGCGAGCGGGCGTCGGTGGCCACTGAGTCGCAATTACGCGGTCCGCGACCGCCGGCGGGAGGGGCGCGGTGGGGCGCGCATCGCCTCGTGGGACGGGATCCGAGGTCGGCACCGTGTACCGAACGGAACCGATCGCCCGATCGAGGGGTTTGCTCATGGGAGCCCAGCTGGTTTGATTGCGGTTCCCCCCTTGGGAAACGCCGATGCGCGCACGCACGTACACAAAATTCAGTCCGCAGTCCGCCGACCAGGTGGATCTGCAGAACCTGCTCGACGGCTTGGCGGATTTTCTCCTGCAGTCGGGTTTCGCCGGAGGCGCGCAGTATCACCCCTACTGGGGCGAAACCGGGGAGAACGCCGACAAGTCGCTCGATGCCCTGCGGCAGGCGATTCTCGACTCGCTCATCCAAGGCGGGCAGTTCACGCCGGAGATGCTCGAGGCCCTGCGTGGCGACGGCGACGAGCTCTCGGAGAGCAAGCTCGCCGAGTTGCTCGACGACATTGTGCAGCGCCTCATCAAAGAGGGCTTTCTCAATCTCGAACAGCCACCGGAAATGCCGGCCGGGCATCAGGACGTCACGGGCCCGGGCGGGCTCGCGCAGGCGGCGGCGCGCGACGTGCAGTTCAATCTCACCGACAAAGGGATCGACTTTCTGGGCTACAAGGCGCTCCGGAACATTCTCTCCGGATTCGGGCGCTCGTCGTTTGGGCAGCACGACACGGCGTATCTCGCAACGGGCATTGAGTCCGATGGATGGACCAAGCCCTATGAGTTTGGCGATACGCTGAACCTCGACGTCACCGAAACGCTGATGCGCTCATTGGCGCGCACCGGTTCCCTCGAGGTGCCGATGGACCTCGACTATTCCGACCTGATGGTGCGGCAAGCCGAGTATCGCTCGAGCTGCGCCACGGTGCTGATGCTCGACTGCTCGCACTCCATGATTCTCTACGGCGAGGACCGTTTTACTCCGGCCAAGAAAGTGGCGCTCGCACTCACGCACCTCATTCGCACGCAGTTTCCGGCCGACACCCTGAGCGTCGTGCTCTTCCATGACAGCGCGGAAGAAATCCCGCTCGGCAAGCTGGCCGGCGCGCAGGTGGGACCGTATCACACGAATACCGCCGAAGGGCTCAAGCTCGCCCGTCGCTTGCTGATGGCGCAGAAGAAGGACATGCGCCAGATCGTCATGATCACCGATGGCAAGCCGAGCGCGTTGACGATGCCGGACGGCCAGATCTACAAGAACTCGATGGGGCTCGATGCGTATGTGCTTCAGGAGACCCTGAGCGAAGTGTCGCAGTGCCGCCGTTCGGGGATTGTGGTGAACACCTTCATGCTCGCGCAGGACCGTGCGCTGATGGACTTCGTAAAAATGGTGTCGGCCATAACCCGTGGACGGGCATATTTCACCAACACCATGACCCTCGGGCAGTTTATTCTGATGGACTTCCTGAAACGAAAGACCCGCACCGTCTCGTAGGAGACGCATGCCCGCGCGCCTCCTCACTTCCCTGCTGTTCCTCTTGCCACCGGACTCCGCCCCTCGCGCGGATGTCCGGCACTTGGACGTTGCCGCGCGCGCCGATACCGTGGCCGACACCACGTGGTACGTCTCGAATCGCACTCGGCGCGACGGACGCGCCACGCGTGTTGCGACGGATTCACTGGAGTTTGGCTACGTCGTGTTTCGCTTTGCCGAGGCAAAGGCGACGAGCGCGAACGACCGCTTGATGGGACGCGTGCGCGGCCAGCGCGCCGACTCCGTGACGCTCACGCGTGCGGAGTTCGTGCGGCGGCTACGCGATTCGGACGCCCGCGCCGCCGTCCGAAAGGATGGTGCGGTGTTTTACGTGCATGGCTTTGCCACGTCGTTTGGCCGTGCGATGTCGCAGAGTGCGGAGATCGCGTATCGCGGCTCCTTTGGCGGTCCGTTCATTGCGTTCTCTTGGCCGGCGCACACTGCGTTGGCCACCTGGCCGACACCGGGCGCCATTATTTCGAGCGCGTACCGTCAGGACTCCGCCGTGGCGCACGCGAGTGAAGGCGCCCTCCGCGAAGCGCTGATGGTCGTGCGCTCCGCCGTGCGCCCTACTGCGCTCACCGTGGTCGGTCATAGCCTCGGTGCGCAGCTCGTGGCCGAGGCACTCCGCCAGAAGTCGCCGGAGCACGACGCATTGACGCGCACGCCGCTCCGGGCCCTCGTCTTTTTTTCGGCCGACATTTCGGCGACGTGGTTCCGCGACTCGGTGGGGCCGTCGGTGGCGCCGCTCGCAGCGCGCCGTGTGGTGTACTCGTCGGCCCGCGATCGTATGCTCGCGATTTCGCACGTCGTGAACCACACACCGCGCGTCGGTCAAACGGGAACCGCTCGTGTGCTGACCGATGCGGGGGTGGAAGTGGTGGATGTCACGCGTGCCGCGCGCTCGCGTGCGCCGTGGCCAGCGGTGTTCGACCCGCATCATGCCATGCGCCTCTCGGGGACGGCGCTCTACGATTTCTTTTACGGGGTGGTGCGCGGAGAATCCGCCGCCTGCCGTGTGTACGACGGGATCGCCTCACGCGACACGACGGGGGTCTACCGCATGCAGCCTGCGGCCGTGCCCACCGCCGCGACCGCCTGCGCCGCGACCGGATTTTAACGCAACCCGTCTGCGGCTAGCCCTCGCTCAGTGACGGCGGCATCAGCTTGTACATCACCGGCGTCACGACGCGCGCGAGCATTGTCGAGCTGACCAAACCGCCGATGATCACCCACGCCATCGGCGAGTAGAGCCCAGACCCCTGCAACGCCAACGGTAGCAACCCGCCAATGGCCGTGCAGGTCGTGAGCACGACGGGGAGAAACCGAATCTTTCCGGCACGCTCCACGGCGTCATCCACGCTGAGCCCTTGCTCGCGAAGCTGATTGGTGAAATCCACCAGCAAAATCGAATTCTTGATTTCGATGCCGACCAACGCCACGAACCCGATCATCGCGGTGAAAGAGAGCGTGTAGCCGCTCGCCAGCAGCGCCGCGAGCCCACCAACCACACCAAGCGGGATGACGCTCGCGACGATCAACATGCCGCGGAACGTCTTGAACTCAAGCACGAGAATGGCGAGGATGCCAAAGATCGCTATGAGAATTGCCGTGCCGAGTCCGCCAAAACTCCGGCGGCGACTCTCCACCTCGCCCGCCGCGCGCCACGTGTACCCGATGGGCAATTTCCATTGCTCGAGTGTCGCGAGCAGCTGCTGAGTGACGCGATCCGTATTGAACCCCGTGCGGATTTGCGCGGTGACCGTGACGGAACGCTCGCCATCGTAATGTTGAATGACGGGTGGCGAACTTTCAAACCGCAACGAGGCAATCTGCGAGAGCGGCACGAGGTGACCACTGAGGCTCGTCACGTACGTCTTGGCGAGCGCATCCGCGGTCTGCCGCTCGCCTCGCGGAAGACGCACGGTCACATCGTACTCTTGCCCGTCGGTGTCGCGCAGGCGCCCGGCCGAGAGTCCCGCAATGCCGAGGCGCACGGTTCGGTCTACCTCGACTGTCGGGATGCCGAGCAATCCGGCCTTCCCACGATCGACATCCACGCGCACGTCGGTGCGATTGACGCGCAGCGGGTTGACCACCGTCCGCGTGCCAGCCGTACTCTCGAGGCGATGCTCGAGTTGCTCCGCGAGAAGGCGAAGTGTGTCGAGATCGTGTCCGTGGATTCGGACCGCGATCGGCGCATCAATGGGCGGCCCGTTCTCGAATTCTTTGACTTCAATACGGGCCGAAGGATACGCGTCGAACACGGCGCGAAGCGAATCGAGCAGCAGCGGTGTCGTGCGCCCGTCGTAGCGGTCGAGGAGCACGAACAGATCGCCGACCGCCGTGTTTTCGTTTTGCGAGAGCACGTTGTAGTAAATCACCGGATTGCCACGGCCGACATTCGCGTACACGTGGCGGATGCCGGGCCGGCCGTTGAGGGCATGCTCCGCAAATCGTACGGCCGCGTCCGTGGACGACAGCGAGGCTCCGTCGGGCCCGCGCACCGTCACCATGAACTGGGGCGTACCGGCTTTGGGGAAGAGTGAGAACCCAATCAACGGCACCATCCCCAACGACGCCACGGCGAGAAGCACCGCGGCGAGGAGCGCGGCCTTGGGACGCGCGAGCGCGCGGTGCAAGAAACGCGAGTAGGTGAGTTCGATGCCGCGATTCAGCAGTTGCAGCGCACGATTGCCGTGCGGATCATCTTGCTCGCGCAGAATGAAACTCGCCAGGAACGGCACCACCGTCAGCGACACCAACAGCGACGCGAGAATCGTGAACACCACGGCCGCTGGCAGGCCGCGAATGAACTCCCCCGCCCCCTCAGGCAACATGAGAATGGGGACGAACGCAAACACCAACGTCGCCGTGGTTCCGAGTACCGCAACAAAGATCTGCTGGGTCGCGGCAATGGCCGCTTCGGAGCGCGAATATCCCTCGCGCAGGAAACGTGAGATATTCTCGACCACCACAATGGAATCGTCCACCAACAAGCCGAGCGCGACGACGAACCCGCTGATCGAGATCTGGTTAATACTGAAACCCGTGAGCTTGAGCAGGGTAATACCGATCGCCAGCGAGAGCGGAATCGACACCATCACAATACCCGACGCGCGCCAGCCCAGCGGCAGTAAGGTGATGAGCACAAGCAGAATGGCAATCAGAAAGTCTTCGCTGAGCCGTCCGATGCGCGCGCGCACATTGGCGGACTGGTCAAAGCCGCGCCCGAGTGTGATGCCGCGCGGTAGCCGCTTTTCGAAGGACGCGAGCCGGTCGTACACGGAGTCGCGCACCGCGAGAATATTCTGCCGATCCTTCATGTTCGCCGTGACCCACACGGCGCGATGGCCATCGAATCGGGCGAGAACCGCCTGCTCCTCGTAGTCCCACGTGACCTGCGCGACGTCACCGAGCCGAACCACCGAACCGCCTCCACCCCCGACGATCGTTTCGCGCACCTGCTCAATCGCTCGATAACTTCCGTTGGTTTTGACGTTGAACTTGCGGCCGCCGGCGTCGATGCTGCCGCCGGGAATATTCGCGCTCTCGCTGCCGATGGCGTTGAGCACCTGACTGAGCGCGAGGTGCATCGTCGAGAGACGTCCGAGGTCGATGGCCACGCGCACTTCACGCCGCGGATAGGCCCAGACCTGCGACCGCTTGATGCCGGGCACCTTCTCCAACTCATCGCGCAACGCTCGGGACTGCCGGTCGAGCTCCGCATACGAGGCGCTGTCGGACATCAACGCGACCTGCGTGATATTCACGTCCGAGGGATCAAACCGCATCACTTCGAGTCGCGCGAGATCGGGGGGCAAGGACGTGCGCAGGCTATTCACCTCGCGCAGCACTTCGTCGTATTTCTTGTCAGCGTCCACCGAGAAATCGAACTCGATGTTCACCAGCCCTGCCCCGTCGTTGATATACGTCTTGACGCGCGCCACATCGCCAAGCGCGCGGAGACGTTTTTCGATGGGATCAATGATCAACTGTTCCATGTCCGTGGGGCCGGCGCCGGGATACACCGCCACCACCGTGTAATTCGGAAATGGAAACGACGGATCTTCGGTACGGGGAATGGTCAGCAGGGCGTTCACGCCCATGGCCAACAGCGCGATGAACGCAACGATGGTGAACGGCCGGTTCTTAACCGAAAACTCGGCGATCCTCACGGAGCGCTCTTCCCAGTCATCACCACACGCTGGCCGTCACGCAGCCAAGCGCCGCCCGCCACGACGACCGTCGCGGTGGTGTCGAGACCGGCGAGCACCGCCACGCGGGCGCCGTCGAGCGCGCCAACCCGAATGCGGCGTCGCTGCGCCGACACGCCATCGGGGGCGAGGACAAACACCGTCGCGGAGTCTCCGTGCGCCTCAAGCAGCGCCTCCACCGGAACGGTGGGCACGAGTCCGGCACGAGGCGGCACCAGTTCCACGCGCCCCACCAGCCCGCTCGCCAGCCCGCGGGCGGCGTCGCCGAGCGAAACCTCCACATCATAGGTACCAGTGCCCGGTGTAGCAGACGCCGCCACCTGTGTCACGCGACCGGTAAAGGTTTCTCCGGGAATCGCCTCAAAGCGTACCGACGCCGCATCACCCACGCGGACGCGCACCGCTTCGCGGTCCGGAAGTCCGGCGCGCAGCACCACGCCGCGACGGTTGGAGCGAAAGAGCACCACCGGTGCCCCGGGTGCCACCAGCTGTCCCGGCTCCGCCATCCGGCGCAACACCACACCCGCAAACGGTGCGCGCACCACCGCATACCGCCGATTGAACTCGGCGATCTTCACATTTTGTTGCCACACATCGCGCTGCGTGGTGACGTCCTGCAGTTGTTCGAGCGTCGCCACGCTGTCCTTATACAGCGACTTGACGCGCGCAAAGTCGCGATCGGCCTTGGCCGCACCAAGCTTGGCCTTCTCAACTTCGGCGTTGATCTCGGTGTGTGCTAACTGCGCGAGCACCGCACCTTCGTGCACCGTCTGCCCCGGTTCGGCAGACACGGTCTCCACGACGCCGCCAATTTTAAACGCGAGCGGCAATTCTTCTTTGGCGCCGAGCGTTCCGGTGGCAAAGATCGTCGGTGCGGCGGGCGCCATCGCGACGCGCGCGACCGCCACGGACTGCGCGGATGATTGCGGGGGCGGTGCCGCCTCGGTGCGCGTGCACGACGCGAGGGCGAGGAGGGCGAATCCGGGGAGAAGTTTCAGCATCACGGGAGCGTCCTTGGGTACAGTGCGGCGGCGCGGTCGAGTTCGACGCGCCGCGCGAAATAGTCGTAGCGGGTGATCAGGCGGTTGAGTTCGGCGGCGGTGAGCGCGGTGCGTACATCCAGAAGATCGATTTGCGGCGCCATGCCTTCTTCGTAGCGCCGGCGCACCAACTCCCACGAGCGGCGGGCGGCCGCGACGCGATCCTCGGCGGTGGCGGTTCCCTGCCGTGATACCAGCGCGGCCTGATGGGCCGTGCGAACCTGCAGTTCAATTTGCCGGTCCACGAGCGCCGACTGATTCCCCAGCCGATCGGCGTCGAATCCCGCCTGATGGGCGCGGGCGGCGTCCTGCGCGCCGTTAAACAGGTTCCAGCTTAGCACGAGCGACGTGGTGGTAAAATCGGCGTCGCGCGCGAACCGATATTTATTGCCCTGGATTCCGTAATCGAGCGCCACCGCTACGGACGGGAGAAAACTGGCGAGCGCGAGCCGGCGTGACGCGCGCGCGGCGCCTTGCGCAAAGGCCAGCTGGCGACGTTCCGCCCGCGAGCCCATCGCATGCGCGATGGCCGCCTCGAGTGACGGGAGCGAATCGATGCCGAGCGCGGCGTCGTCGAATTCCGGGAGCGGCGCATCGAGCGGGCGTTCGACGAGCAGGTTGAGGTACTCCGAAGCGGCGGTGAGTTGACGCGCCGCATCGGCCTGTTGCTGTTGCAGTTCGCTGCGCGACGCGCGCGCGCGGTAGAGCGCATCGGGCGTCGCCTTGCCCGACTGCACGAGGCGGTCGGCGAGGCGCACGGCTTCTTCGGCGAGCGGGAGGGCCGCCGCATAGATGGCGACGGCGTGCTTGGCTTTCTGGGTGGTGAGGTAGGCGGCGCGGATGTCGTGCGCGGTCTGTCGCGTGGCGGCGTCGCGCTGCGCGAGTTGTGCGTCGCGCAGACTGGTGGAGATTTGGTAGGCCGCGAAGATGGCCGGCTGAAAAATCGGCTGCGCAATGCGCACCGACGTTTCTTGTTTGACGGGAAGCCGCAGGTCGAGGTTCGTGGGAAACTTCTCGGCGTGCATCAGTTGATTGAGCGCACCGAACGCCGGATTGATGAGCGATCCAATATCCACCACGTTGCCGGCGACCTGACTGTAGCGCGCGTTGACCGTGGCCGACGGGAGGAACCGTCCGCGCGCTTCATCCACTTGGGCTTCGGCGCGCGCCGCGGCGAGTTGTTCCTGCTTCTGGGTGCGGCTGGCGCGGAGGGCATCGGCCACGAACGCGTCGAGCGACGCCTGTGCCGCGAGTGGGGCGGCGAGGGCTGAGGCAACAAGCAGGACGGACGGAAGCAGGGAGTTGCGAAGCATTGGGGGGCGTTGCTATTTCTAGAGTGAACGCTCTACTTTGGAGTTGAAATTAGAACGCTCTCTCTATTTGTCAATACTAGACCACTTGCTCTACTTCGGACCTGTTTCCCTATGACACCCTCCCGCCCGAAAGCCACCCGAACTGCCCGCCCGAAGGCCACGGGGAGCGCCGCGGGCGCACGGGCGCCCCGCCGCGCGCGTGCCACC
>CANIWQ010000002.1 GCA_947471365.1 Gemmatimonadota bacterium
GATGTGCAGAAACGCATTGAAGTCGGTGCCAGCGCGTTGCTGCGCTGCGGCCGCCGGCAGTTCAGGACGCACTGGGCCGGGACGCATCGAGAACGCAACGAGTAGACCACTGCTCGTGACCGACAAGAAATCGCGGCGATCCATCGCACTCAAGCCGTCGGCGTGCGAGGCGTCGGCGCTCAGCATATGAGGCACGTCGTTTCGCGGCGTCACTTGGCCGCTCCCGCCATCACCGCGGCGGCTTCCTCGATGGCATCTACAATGCGTAGGTGCGCACCTCAGCGACAGAGATGTCTGTCCATCCCCTCCATGATTTGCTCGCGCGTCGGCCGCGGATTCTTCGCTAAGAGCGCGTGAGCGCCGAGGATCATTCCTGGCGTGCAGAAACCGCACTGGAAGCCCGCGTGCTTGACGAACGCGGCTTGAATAGGATGCAGATGATCGCCGGTGGCGAGCCCTTCGATGGTGATGACTTTTTTTCCGTCGGCGAACGTGGCTTTGGTTGAGCACGCGCCCACGGCTTGGTCATTCACGAGTACGGTACACGATCCACAGAGCGCTTTGCCGCATCCGTACTTGGTTCCGGACATTTCAAGATCGTCGCGGAGTACCCAGAGCAGCATGCGCTCGTCATCAATGGTGACTTTGCGCACTGCGCCATTCAGCGTGAACGAAATGGTCTTCGTCATAGTCTCTCCCTGGGACGGTATCCCAACACAGCGATCCGACGCCTACAGGGTAAAGACCAACGGCCATATGAGCTAGAGTGAGTAACCCCCGTTTGCTACCGAAGTTGCTGAAAGACACTCAGCCGGTCGGTCACCTGCCAATGTCCCGTGAGCCGATCACCGTCTACGGAATAGATGGTGATTCCCGACGTGTGTACGGGCTTCCCGGTGGCAGGAAAACCTGGGAGGTCGGCGAGAAAGGTGCCCGACCAACGCCAGGTCACGGCGACGCGGTTTCCTTCTTCGAGCATCGTAGTGACGCTGAACTTCTGATCGGGGAAGGGCGCGCGACTCGTCACGAGTCGGTGCTTGAACCCATCGCGCGTGAGCGTCTGTCCATGCCAGCCATCACCGGGGTCGTGGTGGATGGTGTACGACTCGGCGAGATACATATCAACGGCGTCCGTGTTGCCGTTGTCCCACACGTCATGCAAAAATGCGGCAATCATCGCTTTTGCCGGTGACGACGCCGTAAAAGCTGCCGAGGCGAGCTCGGTCACGCGGTCTCCTGTGCGGAGTGACTAAAGGCGAGGTGCGTCGCGTGGGTGCGCACGTCGTGTGGCCACTCCCGGACCAGTTCTCCGAACCGTGCATGGTCGCCGGCGAAGAGTGCGCGGGTTGCCTCTTCGAATCCGGGGAGATCGCCGGCCATCGCCAGCATGAAGTGGTACGCCGCTTCATGTGCGTGCCGCCGCCGATCTTTTTCACCACCCGCACGCCGCGCCTCCTCTACGAGTTTGCGCAACGTGACGGACGCGCCCCCTGGTTGGGTGCTGAGCCATTCCCAGTGACGCGGAAGCAACGTGACCTCGCGTGGCACCACGCCAAGTTTGGGACGACCCCGTCCGCGCGGCGGTTCGGCGGGCGGCGAGTAGCGCGCCGTGATCTCAGCGTCAGTGCCGCGGGTGTCCACGTCAATCGAACGGCCCGTTTGGTTGTAAAAGATGAGGAGTGGGCCGTCAGCGTTTGCATCCACGGCAGCACGGTACGCGACAGCGATCTCCGGCAACGTGCCGGAGGCGAGGCGTCGAAATCCGCCAAAAAGCGCGTAGGGCTGGGACTGGGAGTTGGTCATATCGGAGCGGCTTTATATATGAAGGGGATATGGAATATTATTATCCGGATGTATATCTGTCAATATCATCCGGATAAATAAACCATTAAACTAAATAGCGGCCTCTGAGCGATGGCTCCAGCTGCCACCGCGAAGCCCCGCCGCCAGCGCTACCGACCTGAAAAAGGCACGCGTCGCTCTGCCCACTCCAGATTGTTGGGGGCGCAGGAACTACCCAAAAAACGCCTACCCCCCGGCTCCTGTCTATCGAGGCGCTTCGCGAAGCCATCGGCTCGACCTACGAACTCCAGCGCGAACTTGGCGCCGGGGGGATGGCACGCGTGTATCTGGCGCGGGTGCATTTGGCGAGCGGACAGCCCGACACGGCGATGGAATGGCTCAGCCGCGCCGTGGACGAACACGATCCTGAACTTATTTATCTGCGGGTGCGCAGCGAGTACGACGCCCTGCGCCAGGATCCGGCCTTCCGCCAGTTGGCGACGCGCGTCTTAGGCTGAGCGCGTCGCCGATCACCGCCGCCGCCTTTCCGTACGCGGCGTCTCGCGTACGGAAAGGTTTTCATGCTCGCGCCGATTGGGCCGCGTTCATCTAGACATACGTTCCAGTGATCACGGAACGAAGGTGCATCCTTCGGCCTTGGCGCACTTGGGATCGACCGTCGGTAGCCCGAGTCGCTTGAGCTCATTGTTGAAGGCGTTGAGATCGGTCTTCCACACCTTATCGAGATTGGTCGTGTATTTCTTGAGCTCCACGGAGAGAATGCCGAGGATCTCATTCACATTGTTGTTCGGCCGGCCGTCGCCACGCTCGACCATCGAGAGCAGTGATGCGAGACGGTTATTGACGCGAATCGGGAAGTTGAGCGGATCCTGCCCGCTCTGATTCTTCACCTGATACACATCTTGCTCCACCTCACCCGCGTCTGTGGTCAACTTGTCGCCGGTTTCCTTGAGCTTGGCATCCGGCGATTTCTTGAGGCGATCGGTGACCTGCCCCTTCACGTTGCGAATGTCCACCACCGCCTGATTGGCTTCGCTCACTTTGTCGCGAATCTTGCTGGCCATCACATACTGCGCGCGCATGTCGGCGTCGCTCACATCCGTGATCAACGGATTGCGCTTGACGATCATCGGCTGCGTGAGCTGCTTGCCGTCGGCGGTAAGACGCAGCGTGTAGCGACCCGGCGGGACCTGCGGTCCATTGGTGCTGGCGCCCCAGAGAATCATTCCCGGGAAGACCGTCGCCGGTGTGCCACGCAGATCCCACGAATAGCGATTGAGTCCCGCGGCATTCGGCAGTGCGGGCGCGCCGCCAAAGCGACCACCGCCACCACCTGCCGGCGCGGAATCCGCAGCGGCGCCCGCACCACGACCGCGTCCTGCGGCGGGAGCGACCGCCGTGTCGGGTTCATATTTGCGAACGAGTGCGCCCGCGCTGTCGAGCACTTCGAGCTTCAAGCGCACGGCGGGTTTCTTCAGGTACCAGCTCAACGTGGCGCTCGGGCCACTGCGAATCACCACCGGCGGCGCAAAGAGATAGGCGTCACCCGCGGTGACCTCCGGCTTTACCTGGCGCAACGGTGCGACGTTGTCGAGCACCCAGAACCCGCGCCCGTGCGTCGAGATCACCAACTCATTCGCCTCAACAACGAGATCACTCACCGGCACGTCCGGCATATTGAGCATGAACGGTTCCCACGTCTTGCCGTCATCGTACGCGATGTACACCCCGTGTTGCGTGGCCGCGTAGAGCAATCCCTTGCGATTAGGATCTTCGCGCACGGCGTGCACAAAGGCATCGGCGCGCAGACCATTGATGATCTTCGTCCACGTCTTGCCGTAATCGGTGGTCTTGTAGATGTACGGCGATTTGTCATCGAGGAGCGGGCGCTTCGCCGAGAAGTACGCGGTGCCGGCGTCGAACGCCGAGGCGTCGATTTGCGTGACGCGACTGAACTCTGGTAAATCCTTGGGCGTGACGTTGGTCCACGTTTTTCCGCCGTCCTTCGTCACGTTCACCAAACCATCATCAGAGCCGGTCCAGATGACATTCACATCTTTCTTGCTCGGGCCAACGGCAAAGATCACGGCGTACACTTCGGGGCCGTTCATATCGCCGGTGATCGGGCCGCCGCTGTGTCCCATCGTCTTGGGATCGTGGCGGGTGAGATCGCCGCTGATCGCGGTCCAGGTATTGCCGCGGTCGTTGGTGCGCCAGAGCCGCTGACTCGACGTGAACAGCACGTTCGGGTTCACCGGCGAGAAGATGATCGGATATGTCCACTGCCAACGCTCGCGGATCGCACTGCTCGGCTCTCCCGAATACATCCACGGATACGGCGTGACTTCGCGATTGGTGCCGAGTCGACGGTTGAACTTGTCGAGGTAGCCGCCGTTGTTCGTGCCGGAGTAGAAGAGGTCAGGGTCGAGCGGATCGGTGGCGATATAGCCCGGTTCGCCGCCGCCTGCGGTGTAACTCACGGCCATGCCGCCGGCGGTGATGTCGCCTGGAGCGCCACCGCGACCCCCGCGTCCACCACCGCCACGCCCGCCGCGCGCGGTAAAGCCAAAGGCCGCCGCATTCCAACTGAACGGCGTGCAGAGCGTGGAGTTGTCCTGCTGCGAGCCGCACACGTGATACGGAATGTGCTTGGTCGTGATCACATGATAGAACTGTTCGGTCGGGAAATCTTCATCGGTCCACTTGGCGCCCGTTGTGGTGCTCACCGCGCCGCCGCCGTCGTTGCCCACCACGAGATGCGTCGCGTCGTCGGGGTCAATCCAGAGCGCGTGGAAATCGCCGTGCGTGCCGTTGCCGGCATTGCCGAGCGTTTTTCCGGCATCAGCGGAGCGGAACATGGAGGTGTTCTGCATGTACACGACGTCCGCGTTCTTGGGATCGGCGTAGACGTGCGTGTAATAGAAGGCGCGCTGACGGATGTTGCGGTTGTCGTTCACCAGCGACCACGTGGCGCCGGCATCGTCGCTCTTGAAGAGGCCACCCTTGTCGTTCTCAACCAGCGCGTAGACGCGGTTCGAGTTGGCGCCTGAGACATCCACGCCAATACGCCCCACGAGCCCGTCGGCCGGTAGTCCCTTGGCGCGCGTGATTTCCGTCCACGTTTCGCCGCCGTCGGTGCTCTTGAACAAACCGCTGCCGGGGCCGCCGCTCGACATCGTGTATTCCTTGCGGTAGGCCTCCCACATGGCGGCGTACATCACGTTGGGGTTGTTGCGATCAATGGTGATATCGATCGCCGCCGTTTTGTTGTCACGATACAGCACCTTGCGGAAGGTTTTTCCGCCATCGGTGCTCTTGTACACGCCGCGCTCTTCGTTTGGCACGCTGTATTTGCCAAACGCGGCGACGAACACAATCTCAGGATTCGTGGGATGGATGCGAATCTTGGAAATGACTTCGGATTTTTCGAATCCGATATGCGCCCACGTCTTGCCGGCATCGACGCTCTTGTAGACACCGTCGCCCGCCATGATGTTGCCGCGAATGCAGCTCTCGCCCATCCCGATGTAGACGATGTCGGGGTTCGACTCGCTCACCGCGATGGCACCCACCGAGGCGCTGGTGATCTGGCCGTCGGTCACCGGCGCCCAGTTTTCACCGGCGTCGGTGGTTTTCCAGAGTCCGCCGCCCACGGCGCCAAAATACGCCTCTTTGGGACGCCCCTTTGCGCCGCTCACGGCAATCGAACGGCCGCCGCGGTCGGGGCCAATGTTGCGCCACCGATAGCCTTTGAGAATGGCCGTATCGACGGTCGCGGCTGCGCGCACCGGCAGGGACCGCGCGTCGGCGCGGTCGCCGGTCCAGGCGGCGGTGAAAGTGACGCACGCGACCGCAATAACGGTCGGGACAATAGCGCGTGATAAGCGTGACATCCGCTGTTCCTCGTTCAGGTGGGGACGCTCGGCGAGCATAGGAGCGCTACGACCGACGTCCTACATACGTTGGCGCAGGGGGAACCGTGGAGCAACTACCCGGCCACGAGTTGTGCGGGGTGGCACAGCCCCCGTCACTAGGTGAACATTCCGATATGTCTAAAGTCACCGT
The DNA here is from genome assembly GCA_947471365.1 of Gemmatimonadota bacterium. Taxonomy (GTDB): domain Bacteria; phylum Gemmatimonadota; class Gemmatimonadetes; order Gemmatimonadales; family Gemmatimonadaceae; genus Fen-1231. The sequence continues at coordinate 5,869 of CANIWQ010000002.1, forward strand.
GATAACTGGGGCTAGCGCTGGCATCGGGGCCGCCCTCGCCGAACGCCTCGCCGCCGCCGGACACTCGCTCGTGCTGGTTGCCCGCCGCGAAGCTGAACTGCACGCCGTGGCTCAGCGGTGCGGCCCTTTAGCCCTTCCCGTTGTGGCCGACGTGACCAGCCGCGACGATGTCCGACGCGTGGTGCGGAGTGCGCTCGAGCGGTTCGAGCACATTGACGTCTGGGTGAACAACGCCGGGCGGGGCATTACGCGGTCGCCATCGGAACTCACCGACGAAGACATTGATGACATGATCCGCATCAATGTGAAGAGCGTGCTCTATGGCACGCAGGAAGTGCTGCCGCACTTCAAGGCGCGCGGCGCGGGGCACGTGATCAATGTGTCATCGATGCTGGGGCGGATTCCCTTTGCCGTGTTCCGCGCGGCGTATAGTGGCGCCAAGCATTTCGTGAATGCGCTGACCGCCACCTTCCGCGACGAACTCAAGAGTACGTATCCCGGGATTCAGATATCGCTTGTCTCGCCGGGCGTGGTGCAGACAGAGTTCGGGGCCAATGCGCTGCACGGCGGGCCGGATTCGCGATCGCTGCCCAACTCGCAGACCGCCGACGAAGTGGCCGCCGTGATCGCCGAGGTGATTGCGACGCGCAAGGCAGATGTCTACACGCGCCACGGTGCACGAGAGATGGTCGTGAAGTACTTCGCAGCCGAGGAGCCGGGCGCGTAGGTTCCGCGCCCATAGCATGTGCGGCGCCGCGACCGTGTCGCGACGTCCGCCACGTGCCGGTCAGGCTTGCGTCTGTAACCGACGACGCGTCAGCCGGTAGATGGGCCATCCCGCCGCCGTGAGCGCCGCACCCCACGCGATCGCCTCCCAGCCGGAACCATAAAACGCCCAGACCGAAAAGAGCCCCGCGCCCACCGAGGCGACGGTGAGACCAGCCGTACGCGGCAGGCGGCCATTCGACATGAACTTGAACGCCACGATCGAGCACAACAGGTACATCACCAAGTTTGTAGCGGTTGCGAGCAGCGCCACAAAGTTGAACGCCGCCACACCGGCCTTGGTCGCTGCCAAGAGCGTGAGCGAGGCGCCAATGACGCCCGAGAGAACAACTGACTGTGCCGGAATGCCGTTGGCATTGCGTTTGCCGAACCAGGGCGGAAGAGTGCCCGCGTCGGCCATCACCGCGGCCATCTGACCTGAAATCAGGATCCACCCGTTTACGGCGCCAAAGCAACTCACCACGGCACAGAGCGCCACAAAGCCACCCGCCACATTGCCCCAACTCACGGCAATAAAATCGGCGATCGGCGCGTTCGACTTGACCACCTGATCCACCGGCAGCATCAAGACGACGGCGCAGGTGGCTATGATGCTCGCTACCGCGCTCACGACCGTACCGATGATCGTCGCCCGCGGCACGTTGCGTTCCGCGTTTTCTACCGCATCACTCGGCACCGTCGCGCACTCCACGCCGAGCATCGCGTAGAGCGTGAGGGACGCCACCGAGGTGGCGCCGGCGAATGTAAAGGCACCCGGTGTGATGGGCGCCAGCACACGACCGCCCGTGCTGAATAGCCGCCAGAAGGCGAGTCCGATGGCGGCAGCAAAGGGGAGGAGTTTCACAATCGTGGTAACGAGCTGCACGCTGCCACCCGTGCGCAGGCCGCGCAGATTCACCCACGTAAGGAGTGAAATGAGCGCGAGGGCGATCGCCGTAGCACCACCGGGGAAGGTATCGACGGCAGGGACGAGGCGTGTCAGGTAGCTCACACCGGTAATTGCGATGGCCGCGATCGTTGGCCAGCACGAGACGAGATAGCCCCACGATCCCAAGAAGGCGGCTCCCTCACCGAGGCCGAGGCGCATAAACCCATTGGCGCCCCCGGCGTCCGGCAAGCGGCGCGCCAGCTCGGCGAACACCCAGGCGAGGCAGAGCGCACCGAACATCGTGATCAGCCAGCCGGCGACGGCATTCCAGCCGTACGGTGCCAGCGAACCCGGCAGCATGAGAATCCCAGCCGCCAAGATGTTGCCGATCACCAGCGCGGTGGCCATCCACACACCGAGTTTTCGAGAGGGCGCCGTCATGGCGGTAGTATGCACAAAGGACGCACGGGTGGCGAGTCGGCTCGCCAATGCGCATATAATTGAGTGTGCGGTCGAGGTTCCCATTGCGACTGCCCAGTTGCCATCGCACCATCCATCGCACCAGCCAGTACGCCATCGTGACTATCCTCGCATTTACCAGAGCCGTCAGTTCACGCATCGCCCAGTGCGAGCTCACGCATCTCGCCCGCGAGCCGATTGATGTAGAACGTGCGCGCGCGCAGCACGCGGCCTATGAACATTTACTCTCGGACTTGGGCTGCAGCGTGCAACGCGTGGCAGGCGCCGAGGAGCAGGCCGACGCAGTGTTCATTGAGGACACGGCCGTGGTGCTGCCAACGATCGCGGTGATGACGCGGCCTGGGGCGCAGTCCCGCCGCGCTGAGGTCGATGCCGTGGCAGCGGCGCTCGCAGCGTATCGACCCCTCGCCTTTATCACCGCACCCGGCACCCTCGATGGCGGTGATGTGCTCCGCGCGGGCCGAACGCTGTTTGTGGGACGCAGCACACGCACCAACGACGCCGGTATCGCTCAGCTGCGGGCCTTTGCTGCGCCGCAGGGATTCACGGTGAGTCAGATTGACGTTGGGGGCGCGCTGCATTTGAAGTCGGCGGTCACCGAGGTGAATGCGAACACGCTCTTGGTGAACTCCGCGTGGGTGGACGTGCGTCAGTTCCGCGAATGGCAGATTATTGACGTGGATCCTGAGGAGCCGGCCGCGGCCAACGTACTGCGCATTGGCAATGCGCTGGTGCACGGCGTCGCGTATCCGCGCACCCGCGCACGGCTCGAGGCGGCTGGGTGTCGTGTGCACGCCGTGGATGTGTCCGAGCTCGCCAAGGCTGAGGGCGCTGTCACCTGCTGTAGTGTGCTGGTGGAGCTATAGGGCAACGAGGGACGCGTGCGCGATCACGCCAGAATTTGATTCTCACGGTGTCTGCTGTTCGTCATCCTTCATTCCGACATTCCATGAAACGCTTTCTGCAACTCTTGGGCGCCGTCGTCGTTGCAATCGTGGGGGTTCTCGTCGTAAACACGATGCGATCGGCGCGTGCGGCCGATGCCGCCGTGGTGCCCGTGGATGTGGCGGTCGACTCCGTTGGGGCCATCGGGCGTTTCTCCAAAGCGCTCACCTTCCCGACGATTTCGTATGATCCGGGAACGCATCCCACCGACAGCGCCGCATTCCGCGCGCTGCAGGCGCACTTCGTCACGAGCTTTCCGCTTGTCCATCAGAAGCTGAAACGCGAGACGATTGGGCTCGCGCTGTTGTATAGCTGGCCTGGCAGCGACCCGTCGCTCGATCCCGTGGTGTTGATGGGGCATCAAGATGTGGTGCCCGTCATCCCGGGCACCGAGAACCGCTGGGAGCAGCCGCCGTTTGGCGGTGTGGTGAATGGCGGATACATCTGGGGCCGCGGGTCGCTCGACGACAAAGTCTCGGTACTCGCCATTCTCGAGAGCATTGAGGGGTTGCTACGCGCGGGATTTCAGCCGAAGCACACGATCTATCTGGCGTTCGGGCACGATGAAGAGATTGGCGGGCATGGCGCGGAAACGTTGCGCGACACGCTTATTGCGCGCGGCCTCAAGCACGCGGCGCTCGTGATTGACGAAGGCGGCACCGTCACCGACGGCGCGGCACTCGGCGTGACAGGCAAAGTCGCCTTGATCGGCGTGGCGGAAAAAGGATATCTGACGCTCGAACTTACGGCGAACGGCAAGGGCGGCCATTCGTCCACGCCGCCCGCCCATTCGGCGATCGGCGTGCTCGCCACCGCGATTACCAAATTGGAAGCCTCGCCCTTTCCCATGACGCTCGACGGCCCCACCGAAGCCATGCTCGAGTCGGTGCGCGCGCGCATGCCATTCAGCCGCCGTCTGGCGCTCTCCAATCTGTGGTTGCTCCGCGGCGCGGTGGTGCGCGCGCTCAGCGCGGCACCGATGTCCGCGTCGATGATGCGAACCACCACCGCCGTGACGATCATCGGTGGCGGCGTGAAGGCGAATGTGCTGCCGATCGACGCCAAGGCGTCGGTGAACTTCCGTATTCGCCCGGGTGAGTCCGTGGCGAGTGTGACCGCGCGGGTGGTGCAGACCATCAACGACACATCGGTCCACGTGGCCGCGGTGGGCTTTGCGCGCGAGCCCTCGACGGTCAGCGACGCCAATGGTGCGGGATTTGCCGCCATCTCGCAGTCGGTACGCGAAGTGATGGGTGGAGCCGATGTGACGGTCGCACCATTTCTCCTGATGGCCGGCACGGATGCACGGGCCTGGTCGGCGAAGAGTTCGCAGGTGTTCCGTTTTATTGCCGCACCACCGGACGCCGATGTGCTCACACGCGTCCATGGAACGAATGAGCGGGTCACCCCCGCCGCGTATCTGACGGCCGTGCGGTTCTTCGACCGACTGGTGCACCACACCGACGATCTTCCATAGCCGGTCGGGAACGAACCCGCGGTTCTTCGGCGTTCAGTGTTTGAGATGAGCCGTGCAAAGCAAAAGTGGTTCCGGCGCCTTGGCGTCGTTGGGGGGCTGCTCTTTCTGGCGAAGGGGCTCCTCTGGCTATCCATCCCCGCCTTGTTGACCCTGCAATGCGGGGCATGATGGCGCTGGGCTGAACGGAGTGTGATCGGTACCAAACCGCGAGAGCGGAGGCCGATGTGCCGCGGTGAGCTTGGCTGTTGGGCGGATTTCCTCTGCCCAAGTGGGTGGGCGCTCAGTATCTTCCGTGATCTCCTGCCTCACGCTGCTCGGAGCTCCGATGCCGACGCCTAGTCGATTTAACGAGTTCGCCTCGCTCGCCAGCCTCGCCATCGCGACGGTGTATGAGTTGGCGCGCGGTGACGCATTCGTGGCGGCGCGAAAGGTCGAACACTGCCACGATCGAGCGTTGTTTGGCCGCTGAGTCTTGCCGCAGGCGCATCGGACAAACAACCCGACTGGCCGCACTATGTGTCGCGCTGAACGGCGTGGCGGTTGGTGCTGCGTATTCGCAGGCGACCGTGCAATCTGGGCCTGCGGCGTCCGCAGCGCCAAGGCCCGCTGCGGGTGCTATGACCGCCCGCGCGGTGCGAACGGCCACGCCTCCCGTCATCGATGGTCGCGACGACGATGCCGCTTGGGCCACGGCCCCGCGGTTGACCGACTTTCGCCAGTTCGATCCTGGGGAGAACCTGGACCCTTCGTTCCGTTCCGAAGCGCGCGTCCTCTTTGATGATCGCTATCTCTATGTGCTGGTGCGCGCCTTTGATCCGCACCCGGACAGTATCGTCACGCTCTTGAGCCGGCGCGACGTGAAAACCGCCAGCGATCAACTCAAAATCGTGATTGACGCCTTCCACGACGGTCGTACCGGTGTGGAAATGGCCGTGAACCCGGCCGGCGTAAAGCGCGACTACTCGATCTACAGCGACGGCATCGAAGACCAGACCTGGGATGGCGTGTGGGATGCCGCGACGCGCATTGACGCGCTCGGGTGGATCGCCGAGTTTCGCGTGCCCTTTAGTCAGCTGCGCTTTAATCCGATGGCCGAGCACACATTCGGATTCGGCATCTGGCGCGACATTGCACGCTTCAATGAACGCGACGCTTGGCCGGTGTACCGCTTGTCGAAGAGCGGGGTGATCTCACAGCTCGGCACACTCACCGGCATCACGGGCATCGCACCGGTCACGCGCTTGGAGTTGCTCCCCTACGGCGTTGCCAAGAATGCGAGCGAACCAACAGCCACCGGTGCGCGGTCCGTGAACCACGGAACGGTGGGGCTCGACATCAAAGCCGGGCTGACATCCAACGTCACGGTGGACGCCACGATCAATCCGGACTTCGGTCAGGTCGAAGCCGATCCCGCAGTGCTCAATCTTTCGGCGTTTGAAATTCGCTTTGATGAACGTCGACCCTTCTTTCAAGAAGGCGCGGGGCTCTACCGTTGCTCCGGGCCGTGCGAGGGAATCTTCTACACGCGGCGCATTGGGCGCACGCCGCAGTTGCGCGCGTCAGCGAACGATCCGTGGTTTACGCCGATTGTCGGCGCCGCGAAACTCACCGGACGCTTTACCGACGGCACCGCCGTCGGAATCGTGGAGACGGTGACCGATCGCGTGATCGGATCCAACGGCACGACCATCGAACCGCGCACCAATTATCTCGTACTGCGTGGGGTGCGCGAATTTGATCGCGGGCTCTCGCAGTTCGGATTTGAAATTACCGACGTGCGCCGTTCGCTTGACGCGGCCACTGAACCGTATTTACGTCGGTCCGCCACGATGGCGGTGCTGCAAGGGTACACGCGACTCTTCAGCGATGACTGGCGCGCCATGATGTACGCCGGCGTCAATCATGTGGACGGGAGCCGGTCGGCGATCGCGCTCACCCAGCTCGGGAGCGTCCACTACTTTCAGCGGCCCGACGGCGACGAACATTTTGACTCCACGCGAACCGCCCTCGGTGGATATGTGATTGGCGGCGAACTCACCAAACTCGCGGGGCGCGTGCGGTATGACGGATTCTACCGCTATGCCACCGGTGGCATCGAAGCCAACGATTTTGGGTTCGTGACGCTCGTCAACGACGTGAGCGCGCGCCATCAAATCGATTTTCTTCAACGGACGCCCACCGACTGGTTTCGGTCGGCCTTCACGTCGCTCGCGCTCGACTCCCATTGGACGACGAGCGGCTTGCCCACGTCGGAAGTGTTTCAGGCGCGGTCCAGCATGGTGTTGCCGAACTACTGGGGCGGTATCGTCACGTACACGTTAAGTGAATTTGGCGGCACGTACTGCGTGAGCTGTGCGCGTGGTGGTCCGGCACTGCGCCAATCACCCAAGCACGGGATTCGCCTCGACCTCACCCCCGATCCGCGCCTCAAACTATTGCCGCACGCCGCGCTGCGCGCGGGCACCAGTGACGAAGGGCGCTCGTCCTACCGCGGCGGCGACCTCGGCGCTGACCTCCGGGTGGCGAGCCGCTTTTCGGCATCGCTCGGCGGCTCGTTTGACCATGTGGTGAACGATCAACAGTGGGTGGCCAACTACGGTGACCCCCTACGCGACAGCACGCACTACACCTTTGCCCGCCTCGACCAGAACATTCTGGCGCTCACCGCCCGGATCAACTGGACGGCAACGCCGAATCTGTCATTCCAACTCTACGGGCAGCCGTTCGTGAGCACGGGATCGTACGACGCGTGGCGACAACTCGCCTCGCCGCATGCGTCGAGTTACGACGCGCGATTCCGCATGTACAGTGCGAGTGCGCCCAGCGGCTTCAATGTGAAGCAGTTCAACTCGAACATCGTCGTGCGCTGGGAGTATCGTCCGGCCAGCACCCTGTTTGTGGTCTGGCAGCAGGGGCGCCTCCAGAGTGATCGCGACCATGGCAGCTTTGATGCAACACGGGACGTGACGCATATTTTTGCGTCGCGTCCCGACAACACCGTGCTCGTGAAAATGAGTTGGTGGCTCAACCCCTAGCGGGGGCGCGGACTCACGATGCGCAGGATGTTGAGCACTTTGTGTCCCGACTTCCACAAGTCGTCGAGAAACATCTCCATCCGTCCGCCGCGAAAGCGAACCACGCACACGGGCCGGTCGCCCTGCTCAGTGACGATGAAGCTATTCACGCGCACCCCGCGGCGGCGCGTCGCGTCGGCCAACCAGACGAAAATGTCTTCGCCGACCGTCACGTCGAAGGTCACGCGCGCATCGCCAGGCGCCGTCTCGAGAATTTTGGCAAAGGCCTGAAAAATATCGGACTCGGTGATGATCCCCACCAACGTGCCGTCGCGCACCACGGGGAGGGCGCCGATTTTTTCACGACGCATCGCGGCCGCGGCTTCCTCGATCGGCGATTCCGGCGTGGTGGTACTCGGATCGTGCCGCATCACGTCGCCGGCCGTGAGAACGGCCGAGTGACTGTCCGGTGCGAGTGGATCGAATTTGGCAGGGAGCGCACGCAGTAAGTCCGTGAGCGAGAGCAGCCCCACCACTTTGGGCGTGCCATCACGAATCGCCAGCACCGGGAGATTCCGGATATTGCGCGATTTCATCAATGCCGCGGCCTGAGCCACGGGCATGTTCCGTTCAATGCTAAGCACGTCCCGCGTCATCCACATGCTGACGATCATCCACCCTCCCTTCGGTCCACGCGCGTCGTGCTCGTTACGGATTTAGGGCGGCGGAGCCGCCCCACCGTGCGTACGCCACGGCACTTCTTTCATCCCGAGGAGCTTCACACGACGTTCAGTAAGCTCCCGCAAAAAACTGTCGCTCAACAACACAGCTAAGTCTCGTTGCCGCCACGCCGCTCCCCAGGCGTCTACGCCGTCGGTGAGTGCACGCAACTCTGCGTCGTCGTAGCCCGGATGCACCACCACCCGCGTGACACCCGCCGGCGCGCCGCGCACCACGGCTTCGTACCAACGCGGCCATCGCGCCGGCGTTTCTGCTGGCGTGATCGCCGTGCTCACTTCGAACATCGGCCCCGTACCGAGGGCCACGGCCAACGTTCCCCACTCGGTTGGACCGGTGCGAGACAGCACCACGGTCACCGCTTCGTCCGCCACGATCCGAACCAAGGCGTCGGCAAACCGTCCACCGCCGCCATACAACGCATTCTTGTGCACATCGAGATGCGTGACATGCACCCCCGCGGCGCGCGCCAGCATCAGCTGCGCGCGAATCTCCTGCTCCACCTCGCGTGCATCGGCACGCGATCCGTCAAAGTGGCGCCGAAAGGCGCCGGTGCTGTCGGTCAGCGAGCGCACGACGGACGCCGGCATCACCGGACGCCACCGCGCGTGCGGCCACTCAGCGCTCAACACCACGTGCAAGCCGACGTCCACTTCGGGATGCGCCCGCAACCACGCGGCTGCGTCGTCGAAGGCGTCGCCCACGACCATCACGCTCACCGAACTCACGGTGCCGCGTGAGACCGCCTCAAAAACGCCGCGGTTTACGGAGCGAGACATCCCCACGTCCACCGCACTCACTACTATGAGTTTCGGCCGCGGGGTGAACGTTTGTGAGCGTAGCTTTGTAGCAGCCGCGAGAATCGCGACCGCCACAAAAGCATATCGCATGCCAATACGTCTAACCGATTGCTGCACTTACAGTTACGGCGCTACGGCGAGGGCAAGAATCAATCGCGAAAGGGCGTCTAAGTCGCGCAGGTCGAGCACTTCGCCTGGGGTATGAGAATAGCGCCCCGGCCAGGAAAGTCCAATATCCGGTGGGCCGAACCCTCCGATGGCCGACCCGTCGGTGGAGCCGTGCGTGGTCCCCACCTGCAAGGGAATCGCGTTGGCCTTGGCTACACGCATCACACGGTCACGTTCGGCGCGTGGTGCAACGCTGCCATCGTCGAGTCCGCGTAGCACGGCACCTTGGCCGAGTGGCGCGTAGGCAAACATCTGCTGTTCGAGCGGCGTGTCGGACGACACAAAGGTATCTACGGCGTACACGCGCCGCAGCGATCCGCCCGCCACCGCGCCCCACGCCCGTGCGCCGATGAGCCCGCCTTCCTCGCCCACCGTCCACACAAAAATCACTTTGTGCTTGAGCGTTGCGGGATTGAGCCGCTGCACGGCGAGCAACAGCGCCGTGGAACCCGTGCGATCGTCGGACGAGCGTCCGGTGATTCGGGTGCCAGCGAGACGTGTGGCGTGTTTGTCGCCGAGAATCGCAGAGCCGGTGCGCACGCCGCGCCCGACGAGCGCGGCGGAGTCGAGTCCAAACCACGCAACGAGCCGCGGCGGACTTTTCACGCGGGCGCTGTCGCGCGGCACGAACACACCAGAGAGCGGGCTCGCGGTGTTTCCGTTGGCATCGGCGTCAAAGAAGAGCACGGCGGGCTGCCCTTCCCACGCGGACGGAATCACGCCGCCTTTGCGAGTCAGCGTGACGGTGCCGTCGCCGAGGATGCGATCGACTTCGAAGCTGACTTCGTCGACGTGTGCTACGAAGGCCACGGAATCACGGTCGGGGCCGGCCTCTACAATCAGATTGCCTGTGGCGTCCACTGTGGCACGCGCACGCGCCCACTCGGGAAGTGCGGCGCGCACGGCATTGCGCACCCGCCACTCGTGGCCGGGAACGCCGGGCAGATCGAGCAGCGACATCACCATCCGTTCGGCGTTCTCGTGCGCGTCAGTGCGCGGCCGGCGAGCGACCGCGGCGACGGCGGGAGGCGCGACCCATCCCGCGTCTGCGGCGAGCGTGGCGCCGGCCGCTTTCGCAGTCGCCTCGAGCAATGCCGCTGCATCGTTGGCGTGAATGGTTTCGACACGTGATCCGGCAAAGCGCACGCGCGCAGATAATGCGCGAGCCCCGGCGATGGCGTTGATCTCACGAGCCGAAGCGCCAACGATGAACAATGAATCGACGCGCCCCAGCCGCTGCAGCGCGGCGGTCAGGCCGCGCCATCCCATGACGTGGCGCGCGGACAGGATGAACACCGTCTCGCCACTCACGACTCGTCCGTCAGCGGCAGTGGCCACGGCGGCGCAGGCGGTACGGCTCAGCGCCCCGGCCCCGCTGGCATAGCCTTCAAAACTCCACGCCGGACGCGTTGGCGTCACGGGATCGAGCAGCGCGATGCCGATGCGCTCCGCTTCCGCGCGCGACGACACGCCGACATCCACCCAGAGTTGATCGACGCCGACGACGGTCGTGTCGGCGCGGTGTTGACGGGTGAAGTGTCCATTGGCGATCGCCACCACGCCGGCCAGCGGGCCATGCGCGGTGTGAATCTGCACGCGCTGCGCTTCGAGGGACTGATCGGCGAGCGGATGTTCCAGCGCCGTGCCGATGCGATGCAGGCGCAGGTAGCCGTCGGCGGTGATGGCGCTCACCACGTAGGCGTGCACGTCGAGCCCGCAGGCGACGACGCGACGTGGAGTGCCCTGCCCCACCCGCTTGATGAGATTACCCGACAGATCGCGCGACCAGCCATGCAACGACTTGAGGAGCGGATCGGTGGCAAGTTCTTCGGCGCCCGGCGGCGCGGTCATCGCCATCCAACGCGAAAGTGTTTCCGCGGTACGGGAGGCGTCGCTCTGCGCGCTCAGGCGGGCGGCGACGAGGGCGAGGACGAGAGTGATTTTTGCGATGTTGGTCATGTCTGTAAGCTGTGGGCGCGAAGGGCTTGGCGGCAATGTGTGTGGCCCGCGCAACACGATAAAAGGCGCGGCGAATGTGGCACCGCCGATGGGGCCGTGCCTCCGGCCGTCTACTGTTCGCCGAGCGGTGTCGCGCGCGTAGTGTAGGCGACGGTCTCGTAGGCGAGGCCGGTGTAGTGCCGAAGACCGATGGCGCCGGCGCCGTGGAGTTGTAACCACGCCGGGAGGTCGGTGAGGTCACCGGCCCGATGATAGGCGGCAATCGCGACGAACGGCGTGTGCCGGAGCGTCTCACGCGAGCCCGCGAGCGAGGCGGCTTCTTGGCCTTCGACATCGATTTTGATCATCTGCGCGACGGCAGAGAGGCAATCGTCCACGCGTACGACGGGCACCTCGACGGACACGCCATCATCGGCCGAGCCAAGTGCACCGGACATGCCATCGGCCTTCGCAAACCAGGTGGAGCCCGGCGCTGCGCCTGCGGCCGCTCGTATGACAGTCGCACGCGCGCCAGACAAACTCGCGGCGGCCTTGGTAGCGAGCGCCTCATCCGGCTCAATGACCACCACTTCCCCGTCGGGGACGTGGCGCAGGAAGGCGCGCGCGGTGTCACCGTCAAAGCCGCCGCAGTCCACGAGCGATCGAATAAGCGCGGCATCAAAGTAGTCGGGGTCGAACCATTGCTCGTGCGAGGACTTGATGGCCCACAGCTCGCGATCGTTGAGTGTCCGCCGAAAATGGAGCACGCCTTCGAGTACGCGGAGCGATGCGTCGCCGTCGAGGGCGCCCATCAGCGCGAGATACTGCCCTGGGCGCGCCATCGCATCGTCTTGCCATGCCAGCTCTGGCTCTGCTGCTACGCGCGCGGCGAGATGCAGAGTGGAGAGCCCATAGGCGTTGCTGCGCCCAGCGGCGCTCCAGGCCGCGAACATTCGGTCGGCGGCGCCGGCGGCGAGCACGACGGGGCCGTCCGGCGCGTCGTCTGGCGTGTGTACGGGGAGTCCATCGTCGTTGGTACCGCGAGCGGCGGGATTAGAGTCCACCCAAAAGAGTGTACGGATTCCGGCAGCGGCGGCACGCGCACGCGAGATACGCCCCACCATGCCGCGACCATAAATACCGATGCCACCAGCGCGGCGTGCTTCGTCACGTAGCCGTGCGGCGACGCCATCCGCCTGCCATTCCGCTGCGTTGAAGAATCGCCAGAACTCCGACAGCAACGCGCGATGCTGTGGGTTGTCGGCATCGGGGAGTCCCGCGCGCCACGCGGGAGCCCATTCGTTGCTCGGCTGGCCCATGGGAATCAAACTCCACCGCAACGCTGGGACCGTGGCATCAGCGGCGAGTCGGTCGCTGAGCAAGAGCCGCACGGAATGGCTCGTGGCGGCGTACCGCCATTCGTCGAGCGGTTGCACGTCCGCGAAGTCGCGTAATGCATGAAGGGCTGGTATCGCGGCAGCGACCGCATAGACCGCTACGTGCGCGCCACTTTGCTGCCAGCCGCGCAGGCGATCGGCCATCGCCATCACCCGAGCGGCCGACGACTCGAGTGACACGATGACGACAACTTCGAACCGCGCGTCAGTCACGACTCACGCCTTCGAGACAACGCGCCATCTCCTCTGCATCCGCCTCGGTAATGGGGCTCGGTGATTCCTTGGTGCACCAGACCGCATCGTCGGCCACGCGTCGCACCACTGACGCACGCGCCTCGGCGATACGCGGCGATGTGGCGAGCGCGGCCACACTCTTTGTAATGAGTGCGAGACTGCCCGCGCGCGCGAGCAACTGTTCCCACATGGCGAGCGCGTCAGACATCGACGTGCAACCAAACGCCTGCGCCAGTTCTTGTTGAAGGCGCGCGCCCTGTGCAGAACGTGCGGTCTGCGCGAACCCACGGCGCGCAAAGATCCAGAGGGTTTGCGCGTGCGTGAGTCCGTCGCACCACTCCAGTGCAGCGCCGCCGGCCTCGTGTACGTGTCCGGTGCGCGCATTGGAAATGGCAACGCCTGCCATACACGCGGCCACTTGTAGGTGAGCGATATCGTTCATCGACAGTTGCTCGCCGGTCAACAAGATGCGCACCACACGGGATAGCGTGCGAATGCTCTCAAGGCAGAGACTGCGCGTGATGTCGCTGGCTTCGCCCTGGCACAGATACGATTCACAGCAGTGTACGAACGCGTCGAACGCCGGCTCCGCAAAGACGCGCGGTGGCGCGCCCGCGAGCATCTGTGGGTCGAGGAGCGCCACGTCGGCCACCAGTGCCCAACTTTTTCCGTGCGATTTCTTCCAGCGCGCGCCAGATTTGTCATAACACACCACATAGCGGCTCGTTTCGGCGCCGCTCCCTGCGGTGGACGGTACCGCGACGAACAGAGGTTTTGTGATACCGGCTCGCGTGAGCTGCCCGCGACGCGCGCCCATGCCAACGCCGTCGTAGCCGCCATCAAACAGCCACTCGCCAAGCAACGCCTTCGCGCTGTCGAGCGCACTCCCGCCGCCAAAGGCAACGACCCAGCCAATAGAAGACCAGTCCAACTGCGCGGTGTGTTCACTCACCCACGCCGTTTCAGGCATTTCGCGATTGGTGAGCCAAAGAGCGCGTGCGCCGAGTGCGGTGCGCAAAGCGACGACCGGTGCTTTGTGCTCGAGGGCCGGGTCACACACAACGAGGCAGCGGGAGCTGGTGTGCTCCGCCATCTGCGTGAGCCATGAGGCGGCGCAATGGTCGCCCCAGATGAGTCGCGTCGGCGCGGTGAATCCACCGCGCGCACGCTGACCAAAGAACAGCTCTTGATCGGACTGCGCGGCAATCTGTGCGTCGTTTCCGTGCGATGTGCTCATGTGTCCTCGCGGTGCCAGCGCCACATCCGACGGATTCCGTCGTCGAACGACGTCCAGGCATCGAGTCCCAACTCCGTGCGCGCCAACGCAATCGACGGCACGTAATGTGAGGCGTGGCCGTGACTCGTGGCCGGTGCGGATCCTGCGAATTCCAGCGAGACTGGTGGCGTGGCGAGTGCAGCCACGCGCGACGCGGCGGTGCGCAGATCGTACGACTCTTCGGATCCCACGTTGTATGCGGCGCCGTTTTTTCCGTGCGTGAGCAACACCCAGCACCAAGCGGCGAGGTCGGCGGCGTAGAGCCACGAGCGCACGGCGGTGCCATCGCTGAGCAACGTGATGGGGCGCCCGGCAAGCGCGTCGCCCATGAAGTTGCCGAGGGCAAACTGGCCGTCGAGTGGTAACCGCGGACCGAAGAGCGCGAAGACGCGCGCACACACGCCGTGCACGCCGCGCGTGCAGGCGAGTTGTACGCGCTGCTCCGCGCGCCACTTGGCCGTGCCAAACCGTTCGGCGCCTTCCACGGCGTGTGCGCGACCCGCGAACGATTCCGGAATTCCCGTGGGTGGCACCGGTGGCGTGCCATAGATGGATCCGCTGCTCAACTGCAACAGACGCGTGCCCTTCGTGGACTCCGCTTCTTCGCACATGCGTTCGGTGCCGTGCTCAATCAAGTCCACCACTTCGTCGGGCTGTTCGGCGTTCATGCGCGGCGTGGCCGCTGACGCCGAATGCACGATATGCGTAAACGCGCGGGTCGGTGGATCGGCCATGCGCACATCGCCCACATGAATGCGGAGCGCCGCATCGGTCATCAGGTGCGGAAAGCGCGCGGCAAAGGTATCGCGATCGCGCACGAGCGCGGTGACGTGCACACCGAGTTGCTTCGCGCGATTTGCCGCGAGGAGCGATTCGAGGAGCCAACTCCCCACAAAGCCGCTGGCGCCGGTGATAAAGACGCGTGCGTCGCGTAGGTCGTCCCACGCGGGAGCCGCGCGCTGCACCACGGCATCTAGGTCGGCGGCGGGCAACCGGGTCACGGGTCTGTCCTGGGGGGGGATCATGCCGAAAGCTAGCGTTCCCGCGCGAGGGGCACAGGGCACCGGTCAAGCGGCCAGTCGCGCGCGCCGTAGCGCGGCAAAGCGGACGGCTACCGCGAGGGTGGTCGCGAGTCCGGCGGCAGCGTATCCCATCGCTGCTCCCGCTCGCCCCGCGGCGACTCCTCCCGCAATCCCGCCAGCGGCCATCACCGCACACGCGATAACAGCTGGCCTGCCAAACGACTCGGTGGCAAAGGCCCGCGCCCAGGCGAGCATCGCTTGCAGTGCGACTAGCGCAAAGTTGCCCGTGAGCAGCGCGCTCAGTGACCAGAGCGAAAATACAGGAACCTTTGCATCGGGCAGCACCATCGGGATCGCGCTCGCTAACGCGAGTACGCCGACGGCGCCGGCAATGAAGACGAGCGTTGCCTGTACAAATGCCTCGCGCGCCGCGCGATCGAAGCCACTCACGTCACCGGCCGCTACACGTGCGCCGAAGCTGGCGTAGCGCCCGTGTAACCAAACGATGCCCAGCACTGGCGGTGCGAGGGCAAGGGCCATATGCAGGCCGAGGTCGCTCCCTTCTACCGCGCCACGGGCGGCGAGGACTGCGGGCGTGAGTGCCTGTGGTGCGAGAGTCAGCGCGATCCAGACGCGCGCGGAACGTCCTTGCTCTTGGCGGTAACGGCTAGCTCGCGCTGCGGACGGTGACTGTTCGCCTGCGAGGTAGCCGCGCTGAAGGAAAACGAATGTGCCAACCACCAAAAGCTGGGCGAGTGATCCGGCAGCCGCGGCCAAGAGCGGTCGTCCGGTTGAGAGGCCGAGCGCCAGCGCACACAACAGCGCGAGTGCCTGTACGGCGCGCATCTGTTGTACATGTACCGTGTAGCCGGTGCCTTCCAATGTGCAGAGGCGCGGCGACAGCCAGATATACAGCGCGGTGCTCCCGACCACCACGAGCCATGGGAGCAAGAACTCCACATGTTCCTGTTGCGCGCGTCCGCCGAGGAGGAGCACGCCGCCCAGTACGGCAAGCGCGGCGAACCAGAGGGCCGCGTGCGCAAACCAGCGGTTCGCCATGGAACGCACCATACCGATGTCGGCGCCGGCGTGTGCGGCGAGCTGCACCACGAGTGTGCCGAGTCCGGTTTCGAACATTGGCCCCACCGCCACGAGGTTCACGGCCACGAGATAGAATCCACGCGCCGCTGGAGAGAGTCGTGTGAGGGTGAGCCAGAGCGTGAGCGGAGCGCCGGCGAGGGCAAGCAGGCGGGCGAGCGCGAGCCAGCGAACGGCAGGGTCGGCGAAGAGTTGGCCTACGAGGCGTTTCATGCGCCGGCTGTGCGGGGGCGAGCGAATGCGTCCGGCGTGAGTTCCGGCACGACACGCATCATCTCGTTGTCCTTGTATGGCAGTGCGCCGATGAGCAAACGACCAGTGGCGTGCCATTCGCGCCAGCACTCGCGAGCGAAATCGGCGACCGAACGTGTGACGCCGGACGCAATATTAACTTCCTCGATGCCGCCGTCCTTCCGCTCCTGGATGCGCTCCGCCAGCATGACCAGCATCTCGGCCGCCTGATCAACACGAACGAAATCGCGGAGTTGCTCGCCGGGCGACATCGGAAAGTCCTTTCCGGCCGCCGCCGCCGCGCGAAGCGCCGGCCACAGGCGCGATTCGGCCTCACCGTCGCCATAGACCTGAAACAACCGAGCGATGACGCCCATGCTCCCGGTTTCGCGAACGAACTCACGGACCGCCAGACTCGCCATGGCTTTGGATGTCGGATACGATCCCGCAGGCCGCAGTGGCGCGCTGGCTGGAATGCGATCGAAATCATTGGCCGAGTGGCCGTACTCGAAGCACGAACCGGCCACAAGAAAACGGCGCACCCCATGCTCGTGCGCCGCGCGCAGACAGCGAAGACTGTCTGCGACGTTGCCCTGAATGCAGCGCTCCAGCGAGTCGTAGGGCGTGTTGGGGCTGTGCGCGGCGAGGTGCACCAGCACCTCGTGCCCCGTCATGGCGTCACCTGGCACCGTGGCGAGTTCGCCTGTCACCCAGCGCGGTTCGTCTATGAACGCGATGCGCGGGACGCTCGTCGCGCGCCGCAGCACCGTTACCTCGTGGCCGCGCCCCATTGCCGCTGCCACAAAATGGCTACCCACAAAGCCGGTGCCGCCTGTGACGAAGAGTTTCATACGGTGCGCGTGTCCGCCGGTAGAATGGGACGGAACGTCGCGATGGGCGGAAGGGCCTCGTCTCGGCTCGAGATCACGGGTGCCTGCACCGGCCAATCAAATGCAATACTACGCCAATGCACGCCGGCATCAAGCGCCGGCACGTGAACATGCGAGGTGAGATAGCCAATCATGGAATGCTCAGATTGACTGAGAAAGCCGTGAGCGACGCCGCGCGGGATGAAGATTCCCACGGGGACATCGGCCGTCAGGTTAAGTGACGCAACCTGACCGAATGTCGGTCCTTCTCGAAGGTCCACCAACACATCAAGCACGGAACCATGCATGCAGAACACAAACTTATCGAGTAAGGCAGTCCCGAGTTGCAGATGCATGCCTCTCACCACATCACGTCCTGACGTGGTATAAAAGAACTCCGCACAGGCAAACTGCTCAAACCGGTGATTGCCTTGCCTCGAAAACGGCTTAGAAAAGACGCCTCGCGGATCGGAGGTCCGATACGTCTGCACCGCATAGCAGCCGTGGAGAAGTTCCTCGTTGATCTCCATCATTCAAAATTGATCCGTTCGAGTTCGAACACGTGCGGCACATGCCGCACGTGCGTCCAGATCGTACCCACATACTCGCCAACGATTCCGATGAAGAACAGCTGCACCGATGTCAACAGAAAGAAGCCGATAAGAATCGGCGCCACGCCCAGCGAGAACGAATTCCAGAAGAGCAGTTTGGCCGCGAAGTATCCCAATGCTACGAGCACCGAGACGACCGACATCGCAAACCCCAGCATGGTGGCGATGCGCAGCGGAACGCGAGAATGGCTCGTGATACCCAGAAACGCCTGATCGTAGAGAGAGTAGAAGTTCTGCGACGTGATGCCGCGACGCCTTCGGGGTTGATGAAATGGCACGAGGACGGCAGGATAGCCAATCTCCGCGAGCAATCCGCGGAAGAACGGATAGGGATCATCGATGGCACGCATCGCCTCAACCACCGTGCGGTCGAACATGCCGAATCCTGTGGCCTGCGCCACGACGGGTGCATTCGACATTCGACCGAGGGTGCGGTAATACAATCCGCGAAGGCCATAGAACATCGACCGCTCCGCCGACGACGTTTTGACCCCGAGGACGATCTTGGCTCCTGACTCCCAATGTTGAATGAACTCATCGATGAGTTCAGGAGGATCCTGAAAGTCGCACGCCAGCCCGATCACCGCCGCACCGCGCGCCTGTAGCACCACGTGAATCCCTGAGCGCGCACCGCCAAAATTCCGTGCGTTGAAAATCGCTTTGACATTCGGGTCTTCCGCGCACATCTCCCGCAGCACGCGGCGCGTCGCATCCTTGGAGTTGTTATCAATGAAGATGTGCTCATACCGATACTGCGGATGACGCGCCATGACGGCTCGCACCGCTTCGTATAACGGCCGCACATTTTCCTCCTCGTTGTAGCACGAGGTGACGACGGACAGCAGTTTCTGTGTCATGGGAAACACGGATGAGAGGAAAGGCGGCGTGGCATACCTTAGGTGCCCTGCGCCAAGCCGTTGAGGCGCTGCAGTTGATCCCGCATCCAAAACGAGAGCCGAACAAGCAGTCGACTCCGACCGAGCAGGCGGGCCATCGGCAGCGCGAGCGGGATATACCCAATGCGGGTTCGCAGCAACTCGACGATCGCCGCCCACTGTGGATCGGCGCCAAGCACACCTTGATACCGCATCACGCGGGCCCAGGGGTATTCGTGCCGCAAGAGCTGCACAAGACCTCGAGCGCAGGCAGGACGTCGATCCCCAAAACACGCATCCGCCAGCATCGTGTACCCCTGCAAGTCCAGCAAGACACGCCGTGCCAAGCCATGCTCGCGAAAATGATCGTTGCCGAGGCGACAGTGCACGA
Source organism: Gemmatimonadota bacterium (assembly GCA_947471365.1). GTDB lineage: Bacteria > Gemmatimonadota > Gemmatimonadetes > Gemmatimonadales > Gemmatimonadaceae > Fen-1231. The sequence continues at coordinate 25,087 of CANIWQ010000002.1, forward strand.
GCGCATGGTTGAAATACGTCAGCACCGCCCCGTCGGCACAGGCGCCGAGCAGTTTTTGCGAATGCACATACGCCGTGCCGATGAACGTGTCGTTGGTTGGAACGGCGTCCCACGCCTGCTTGCGAAATGCGGTCGACGAGAGATAACTGAATGCGGCAGCAAGCGAGCGCGCGTCGTTCAGATATTTTTCGAGCGATCCTGTTTGTGCAAACTCATAGCGCAGATAATCGGCGCCCTTCGCATCTAAAAACCGATCTTCACGAATCGGCGTGAGCTCTTTGGTACACAAGAGACGATTGAACAGCACAATCGTCGGCTGCTGCTGGTCAATATGCGCCATTAACTGCCGCACCGCCCCGTCAGCAATCGGATCGTCACTGCCGAGGATCCAGCAGTACTCCCCCGTCGCAATCTCCACGCACTTCAGATAATTGCGGTCCGCCCCTTGGTTTTCGTCCCAGCGAAAATAGCGAACGTTACCGAGCCGTTTTCCAAGTTGGGCCACCAGCTCGGCGGTGTTGTCCGTCGACGCATTGTCCGCAACGGTGATCTCGAGGTCATCGCGCCACTGCGCCGCGATGCTCTCAAACGTCGCCGGGAGGTACTCGGCGCGATTATACGTCGGAATGCAAATCGACAGTTTCACCGAGCGCCCATCAGTTCGCGAGTCCAGTCCAGCATGCGGGCGAGGCCCTCGCGGGCGCTGACACGGGGCGTCCAGCCGAGCAGTCGTGTGGCCTTGGTTACATCGGCCACAAAGACTTTTTGGTCACTGTGCCGGGCCGCTCCCTGCGCAACGGGCATCGCTGCACCGGTCATGGACTCGAGCATCGCAAACAACTCGAGCAACGAGAGACTATTCGGCATGGCGCCGCCGACATTGAAGGCCTCACCGTGCACGGTGTTTAGGCGAGCAGCGGCGGCAGAGTACAGCGCGATCATATCATCGGCATGGAGTACATCGCGCACCTGACGTCCATTTCCTGCGATGCGTACCGCGTCCGTACCGCCGCGTTCGAGCCGCACAGCCTCCGACACAAACCAGCCAATCCATCCCTGATCGAACGTGGCAAACTGGCGGCCGCCATACATCGACGAATGCCGGAAGACGATCGTGCGAACGTCAAACATGCGCGCGTAATCCAGCATGTACTGGTCGGCCGCGCCTTTCGAACATCCGTATGGTGACCGGAAGTCCAGCGGCGTCTGCTCGTCAAAACCCTGCGGATGTTCGACGCACCGGTATCGCGTGACGTCTTCCGTGTAGCGGTACTGATCTAAATCGCCGTAGACCTTGTTTGTGGAGGAATACACCACGCCTGCGTGTGGCGCGTGGGCCCGCACCGCTTCGAGCACGTTCAGTGAGCCGAGTGCGTTGATGGCAAAATCCGCGCGCGGATCGGCGATGGACGTGGTCATGGCCACCTGTCCCGCGAGGTGGAAAATCACAGTCGGCTGTGCGTCGCGCACGAGCGCCGCGACCGCGTCGGCGTCGCGGACATCACCGCGCACGAAACGAACAGTGCCAAGGGTGTCCAACCAGGCGCGATTCTGCTCACTCCCCACCCGCGAGAGGTTATCGAAGACGATGGGTTCCTCGCCTCGTCGGATCGCGTCGGCGGCCAGATTGCTGCCTAGGAACCCGCATCCACCCGTAATCAACAGCGTCATGTGCTCGCTCCCGCGCCTTCGGTGTAGATCAACGCCGCGAGTCCGCTTTCCAGCGCGCGTCCGCCTCGCCAGCCGAGGGACGTCAGCATGGTCGTGTCGGCGCAGGCGCGCATCAGTTCATGCGGCCGATGCGGGATCGCGCCAAAATCGAGCACCGTGGCCGCACCGGTCACACGCTTGCATTGCTCCACGAGCGCTCGGATGGTCACGGGAATCCCGCGACCGATGCCAGCGGAGAGGTAGGGTTGTGCGACGGATTGCGCATGGGCCAGCAACAGCATGAACGCATCGACGGCATCATCGACATAGATAAAATCCCGACTCTGATCCCCCGGCGAGAGCGCAAGGCGAGGGACACCGTGTTGGAGCGCTCTCAACAGCGCTGGGAGAAATTTCTCCGGATCGTCGCCAATACCGTACAACGATTCAAGGCGGACGTTCAGCACGCGCACGTGATGCGCATCGGCCGCGCGGCGTGCGGCATCGGCGAACGCGCACTTCGTGCGGGCATAGGCGCTCAGCGCTGGCGGCAAGCTGGTGTCGATGTTCACGAACAATTTCACGTGAGCGGCGGCACCTGCGTTGAGCAGCGCCAATGGCCACGCCACGTTGACCGCCGCAACCTCGTCGTCGGTAGCACCGTGCCGGCCATAGTGTGTGGCGCAGTGGATAATGACGTCGCACGCGGCCACCAGTTGCGCCGGATCGGATGCCGCGTCCATGACGTCCGCAGGGCGCACCACATCGGCCACGCGCGCGAGCGACGAGGCGGCACGAGCCGCAATTCGCACTTCGTGACCCTGGGCAATCAACGCGCGCACGAGATGGCTCCCAAAGAAACCGGTGGCGCCCGTCACTAAGACGCGCATGCGATCACTCACACCAGTCGACTGAGTGGACGTTCACTGAGCGTGCGATCAACGTCGCGCTCATGAATCGTTCCGCGGCACCTGCCGCGATCGCGGGTCGACGCGACCTAACTCGTTCTCCAGCACCGCCAGCGGCAACAACGGCGACATGTCTTCGAGCGGCATTGACACCATCGACCCATCTGCGCGAGGCATGGCCGCCACCTTTGGGGCGAGCGTTTCGGTGGACGTCAGCGAGACATCACAGAGGTACGGACCGCGCTGCGCCAATGCAGCGTTGAGCCCGCTCGCCAAATCTTCGGCACGTGTAATGCGCATGGCAGGAATACCAATGGCCTCGCACACCTTGATCAGGTCTGGCATCACCAATCCAGACTCGACCCCGGTACCGATGAACCGACTTTCAAAGTAGTTCCGCTGCGTGTTGCGAATGGAGGCGTAGCCCCCGTTGTTCATCACGATCAGCACGATCGGGAGCTGCAGTGCCTTGAGGGTGGAGAGTTCCTGCAAGTTCAACATCAGACTGCCATCCCCTTCCACACAGACCGTACGCTGCCGGCCGGTGCCAAGGCACGCGCCGATCGCGGCGGGAAGGCCGTAGCCCATGGAGCCAAGCCCTGACGTAAGGAACACGCGTTGGCCCGGCTTGTTACGGAAGACGGTATAGAACACCTCGACGGCCAGCCCGGAGCTGCCGGTCACGCATAGCGTATCGGGCGCAAGCGCTTCGGAAAGCGCATCCACAAAACGGTAATGACTGATCTCGCCGGTGGCGTTCATCGGTTGTCCATCGCCAATACCATACCGGTGCTTCCAGTCCAGACAGCGCGCGCGCCACGGCGCCCAGTCTGGGTGCGTCACCGGTGGCGCCGCTTTCCACGCGTCAAGAAACGCGCGGGCATCGCTCCGTACCGTGAGTGCGACGTTGCCCTCTTGTCGCGCCAGTTCGTTTGCATCAATGTCGACAATGACCTTCGGGGCGCCGGCACCGAAGCTTCGATTGTCGAACCCCGTGACCACGTTGTCGAGGCGCGCACCGAGCGTAATGAGCAGGTCGCAACTTTGCACCGCAAAGTTCGGCGCACGGAACGCCACCACACCGGGGCGCCCTATCAACAGCTCGTGCTCCCACGGCAGCAGATCGAGCGCGTTCCACGTGGTGACCACCGGAATGCCGAGCTGCTCGGCAACGGCGCGGAACAGCGCAGCCGCCCCGCTGATGCGGACGCCGTGACCCGCGAGGAGAAGCGGACGCTCCGCCGTGGCGATCAAGGCGCTGAGAGACTGCAGGGTGGCGTCGAGCGACGGCGCCGTTTCGAGTGGAGGCGTGAAGCCTTCGAGTCGTGCCGGATCCACCTGCGCCGCTTGCACGTCGAGTGGAATATCGATCCACACTGGGCCGGAGCGTCCGTGCCGCATTTCGTACAGCGCGCGCTCGAGGTGATACCGGATGCGCTCGGGCGATTCCACGGTCACGGCGTACTTGGTGACCGGCTTCACCATTGCCACCACGTCCACTTCCTGTACGCCACTTTGCCGGAGCGGACGCCCCGCCAAGAGATCCGCGCGCTTCACCTGCCCCGAGAGCACGAGCAAGGGCAGCGACTCAATCCACGCACCGGCCACTGGGGTCAGGGCGTTGGTCGCGCCAGGTCCCGTGGTGACCATCACAACGCCGAATCCAGCCGTGCCGTCTGCTTGCACGCGACCGTTCGCCTCGGCGGCGATCCCGCAGGCCTGCTCGTGATGGCAGGGCACGGCCTCGATGTTCGGTTGACAGGCGAGCGCATCGTTCAAATGCATCGCGCCGCCTCCGGCCAACATGAACAGCTGGCGCACGCCCTCCTCCGCGAGTCGCGCCATCACATAGTCCGCTGCGCGCATGGTGGGTGTGCTCACATCCAAAACGCGAGAATCGTCTTCCGCTGCGTGTTGGCGGCGATGGCGGAATCGGTGTAGAACGAATCGTCCACGAAGTGCGTGGACGAGATCTCCTCAAACACCACGCCGGTGTCGGTGTGAAATTTGTGGCGCATCTCGCGAGACACCGTCACCACATCACCCGGCGCCACATCCCGCGCTTCCCCGTCGAGCCAAAGACGCATCGTACCGTGCAGAATGACGAATGTTTCTTCCTTACGATGGTGATACTGCTCGGGATGCGTTTGCCCCGGCAACATCACGAGCAATTTCTTGGCATACTCGCGGTTCACCACCGTGATCATCGACAGCCCCGTTTCCGGAAACTTCGCCATGCCGTAGTGATGCGAGATCTCAAGGTGCGCGCGCCCGGGAACGATAATATTTCCCTGCGTCAGGAGCGCTTTCACCGCGCGCACCGCATTCAGCACGAGCGAGCGATCATTGCTGGTGTCGATCGCCATCTGGAGCACCGGCTCCCCTGCCGCAATCGCCACACGCGTCGTGTAGTGCGCATACTTGGACCACTCGTTCGCGGTCAACTGTCCTTCAACGGGCGGGAAGGCGAACTCCACGTCGTCCCGTCGCAGCGACTGCCCCGCCGCCACCGGTCGGACGGCAAACACACCGCGGCGCAGGGAGCGCAAACTTGCCCCTTCCTCGGGGAATGGCTCAAGCCGTTCGGCGGGGCCGCTCATCGCGAAGGCGCGACGCGCGGCGGTGAGCCAGGTGCGCACTTGATCGGGCGTCGCCGAGTAGGCGTTCGCCTTGTAGGCCCCCACCTCGAGCGCGACGTGCTTCTCGAACACGGTCGCCCCCTTGGCCACCGCCATCATCACCGGCACCGAGTCGGCTGGATCCTCATGCGTCGAAAATCCGATGCGCACATTCGGGTACCGCGTGCGCAGCACGTCGATCTGCGACAACCGCAAATCCGCATCGGGCGTCGGATACTCGGCGACGCAATGCATGAGTGTGAGTGCCTTGCCGCGGTGCACCAGAAAACTCACCACCGCATCAATTTCGTCGAGGCTCGCTCCGGCAGTCGATGCGATCACCGGTTTGTCGACGAGCGCAATGCGTTCGAGCAACGGCCAATCGGTGAAGGAAGCACTTGCGATCTTCACCATCTCAACGCCGTGCGCCTCAATGAGATCCACCGACGGTTCGTCGAACGGCGTGCACAGTGAGATGAACCCATGCGCGTGAATGGCCGTCACGAGCTCGAGATACTGCGCGTGACTGAGCCGCGTTTCTTCAAAACGCTTCACATACTTGATGTCCGCACGGCCCTTGGCGCTGGAATGGATGAACGTGTCGAGATCGCGATACTGTAATTTGAAGGCGAACTGGAAGTCGTCGAAGCCATGCACCGCCGCCTGCATCGCCGCGATGAGCGCGCGCCCATGAGCAAGGTCGCCCATGTGGTTATTCGCCATCTCGAGTATGAACAGGGGTCGGTTATCCATCACATACTCCCGCACGGCGCGTTTAGGATCGCGCCGAGCTGTTAACGAAATCGTGAATACTCTCGACAATCCACGCGAGCATCGGTGCCGTCAGGCCTGGATAGCATCCCACCCAGAGCGTCCCGCGCATGATCGCGTCGGAGTTCGGTAGATCACCAATCACGCGATACGTCAATCCCCGATACGCCGGCTGGCGCACCAGATTGCCGCCGAACAATAAGCGCGTGCCAATCAATCGATCATCGAGAAACTTCACCAAGGCGTTGCGCGTGAAGCCCGCATCATCGCGAACACGCATCGGGAAGCCAAACCAGCTTGGTTCGGCCTTGGGATGCACGGTGGCAAACTCCAGTACGTGCGACAGGTTGGCGAGGTGCGCGCGCAGATAGTCGTAGTTGCGGCGACGGGTTTCGATAAACCCATCGAGGTGGTCAAGCTGTGCCACACCCACCGCCGCCTGCATGTCGGTCGCCTTTAGATTGTAGCCGATATGCGAGTACGTGTACTTGTGGTCGTAGCCGAACGGCAGGTCGCCGAGTTGATATTCGAACCGTTTGCCGCAGGTATCCGCCTTGCCGGGGTCACACCAGCAATCGCGGCCCCAGTCACGAAACGACTCAACGATGCGCTTGAGCTTGGGAGAATGCGCCAGCACGGCCCCGCCTTCACCCATCGTGATATGGTGCGCCGGATAAAAACTCACCGTCGCAAGATCACCAAAGGTGCCGACCGACTTGCCGTCGAACTTGGCACCCACGGCATCGCAGCAATCTTCAATCAACCAGAGTTTGTGCTGTTCGGCGAACGCTTTCACCGCGCCAATGTCGTACGGATTTCCGAGTGTATGTGCGACAATGATCGCCTTGGTGCGCGACGATCGCGCGGCCTCCAGCTGCGACACATCGATTCCATACGACGGAAGCTCAACGTCGACGAACACCGGCACGAGGCCGTTTTGAAAAATCGGATTCACCGTGGTCGGGAAACCGGCCGCCACGGTGATCACCTCGTCGCCCGGCTTGAGTGCGCGATCTTCGAGCAGGTGCGACGTGAGCGCGCTCACCGCCGCGAGATTCGCCGAGGAGCCCGAGTTTACGAGCATCGCGTGACGCGCCGACATGCGCTGGGCAAAGCGCCGCTCGAACTCCGCGGCGAAGCGACCGGTGGTGAGCCAGAAATCCAGCCCGGCGTCCACCAGCGATTGCACGTCCGTGGCATCGAAGACGCGCCCCGTCACGGGCACCGGTGATTCACCTGGAACGAACGCTCGATCGGCGAACGCTTCGGCGTGATATTCGGCGACCAGCCCCAGAATCTGTGCGCGGAGCGCGTCGGCGCGCTCAGTCACGCTGCAGGAACTCCCGGTACCACGCAATCGTGCGATCCAGTCCTTCGTCGAGCGTAAACGCTGGCGTCCAGTTTAGCAGGCGGCGCGCCTTGGCGGCCGTGAGCCATTGGTGCTGAATCTCGTGCACGGCCTCGCCACGCACATCCGGCGTGAGGGACAGCTGCATGCGTTCCAATACGCGACGCGTCAACGCCAGCACATCGACTTGCAGTTCGTTCGAGAAGTTAAACGCCTCGCCAATGAGCTCCGGCCGACCGTGTAAGGCTTCGGCGAGTTGCATATACGCGGCGGCGCCATCTTCCACGTAGAAATAGTCGCGAATGAGCGTGCCGTCCGAACGGATCACCGGCCGTTCGCCCTTGAGCGCGGCGCGAATGACACCTGGGACGAGCCGGTTCCAGTTGAGATCACCGCCGCCATAAAAATTGCCGCACCGCGTCACGCACACCGGCACCCGGTAGGTGTTGGCGTACATCGTGGCAATCAGATCGGCGCACGACTTGCTGGCGTCATACGGATGCCGGCCTTGGAGCGCAGCGGTCTCATCATACGGCAACGTTTCGTGATCGCCGTACGCTTTATCGCTCGACGCCACGACGATCGCTTTCACGGCGGGGCTGCGACGCGCCGCTTCCAGCAGGGCCCACGTGCCGCGAATGTTCGTGTCGAGCGTAGACACCGGGTTGCGATTGGCCACACCGACGATCGTCTGCGCTGCCAAATGGAAAATGCTGTCGATCTCGTACTCGCCCAGCGCGCGCTCCAACAAGGCCTGATTGCGCACGTCGCCGCGCACCATCTTCACGCGCTGTAGCAAGTGCGTCGAGAGAAGCAGCGAGTGTGGCACGTGATCGCGCACGAGCACCGTAACGTCCGCGCCTTGTTCGATCAACTGGCGCACCAACCACCCGCCGAGCAGGCCGGTGGCGCCCGTGACAAACACCGGACGATCACGCCAATGCGCGGGTTGCGAAATCGTTGTCATTTCCACGTTCTCCATGGCGGCGAACCGCCAGCCCAGAGCGATTCCAGCAGATGGACATCACGCAGCGTGTCCATCGACTGCCAGAATCGTTCGTGCCGGAACGCGCGCAACTGTCCTTCGGACGCCAGTCGCTCGAGCGGGTCCCGTTCCCACAGGGTCGCGTCGGACTCGATATAGTCGAGCACCTGCGGTTCGAGAACAAAGAAACCGCCGTTAATCCACCCTTCGCTCATCTGCGTCTTTTCGGCGAAGGTGCGCACCTCGTCACCGTCGAGCGCAATGGAACCGAAACGCGCCGGCGGACGCACCGCAGTCACGGTCGCCAGCTTGCCGTGCGATTTGTGGAACGCAATCAACGCGGTGATGTCCACGTCACCCACGCCGTCACCGTAGGTGAGGCAGAAGGTTTCGTTGCCAATCCACTCTTTCAAACGACGCACGCGACCGCCGGTCTGCGTAGTGAGACCCGTATCGATCAGGTGCACCGTCCAGTCTTCCTGCTCATTCGTGCCGTGGGTCGTGACATGCCCGTCGGCGAGCCGGATAGTGGAATCGTGCATCGCCGCCCGATACCCCAGAAAGTACGAGCGGATGAAGTCGGCCTTATACCCGAGCGCGAGCACGAACTCTTTCAGTCCGTGCGCCCCGTACAAGTTCATGATGTGCCACAGCATCGGACGGCCGCCGATTTCCACCATCGGCTTGGGCCGTACGGTCGTTTCTTCCTGCAGCCGCGTGCCGAGTCCGCCGGCAAGAATCACGACTTTCATCCGTCCTCCGTCTTCGTCAGGGGGCTACACACTCTAAGGTATCACCGGCGCCTCTCGGCGTACTAGATGCAGGAGCTGAATCGTCACATTTTGAGCCGAGTACTTGGCGGAGTCGGCGTCCGCATATCGCCGGTGGAGCACGGTCAGAGCGCTGCTGGCGGCGTCATTGGGCTGTTGCACCAGCCAAAGCTCCCGGGGCGCCTGCTCCCGCAGGGCGGCGACCATAACCTCGTCCGCATAGCGCGGCCGCACGGTACCGGCACCGCCCCCGACCCGCCGATAGCTCCCCGCCTCGAGCGGCGACCAGAGCCCCCACCGGTTGGTGGCCGGAAACACCACCGTGGTCGATTCCGTGGGCGCGAGCGCCGCGAATGCCACGTTTAGGGCGTGGTGGAAACCCGTGAACTGCAGATTGTACGCCAGATGATCCGCGTCCCGAACCCTGAAATCGTGTGACAGGCGCGACACGTGATACACCTCGGCTCGGCCCAGCGACCAGGTCCCAAAGAGGAGCCGCGAGACGGGGTCGAACGACGCCCGAACAGAGCCGAACAGCACGAGTGCGTAGCTGGCGAGCAGCAGGCGTCGGACACGCGTCGGGGTCTTGAGGGCGTCGAGCGACATCAGGGCGCATATCAGGAGTACCGGCAACAGCACCAAGAAATACCGGGGGAAACTCCAGGTGCGGTACACGGTGAGAGCGTACGTCAGCACGACAGCGAGGATGGCGAGGATCGCCCGGTGTCCGTCGGCCGTGGTGGAGGGAGCCTGGACGATCGCAGACTCAGACGTGCGCCCACGGCGCCAGCCCGCGACCAAACGCTGGCCCAGCGCCGCGACAATGGCCGTCGTCGGAATCCAAGCAAACCCGAGCACAAAAATGATGGCGGCGTAGCTCCGGAATATCGGGTCGTCGAGGTCGAACCAGCGCATGCCGGCCAACGGACGCTCGTGCATCCCCTGATTCCACACGACGTACGACGCTTGCGTGTTCGCCCACCACGCAAGAAAGGCCGCGTATACTGCCAGTGGAGCAAAGGCTGGCGCCAGCGCGCGTGCCGCCTGAACCAACGAACCGAGCGCCACGGACGCTGACGCCCGCTTGGGCACCGCATCCGATCGCGCCCGGTCAGCGCGAACGACCCGAACCGCTCGCTCCGTCACCAGTGTTGCCACGAGCACGGCGTATACCAGCGCACCGGTCTCCTTGCTGAAACAGAGCACGAGTCCCGCCGCCGCCGCGAGCCAGCGCTGCTCGCGCCAGAAAAACGCGAGGCACATCAGCAAGAACACATAGACGCCGTAATCGCTGTTGAGTTGCACCAACGACGCCAGCGCCAGCGGATGGACCGCGAGCGTCGTGGTCAACAGCGCCCGCTCGACCGCGCGCTCCTCACTCGGCCACAGTACAAGCAGGATGGCGTGAAAAGCCCAGAGGGCGCCCCAGGCGAGGAGTACGTTGGCCAGGAGGAGACGCGTGGTATTGCCGGGATCACCCAGTTGACTCAGCGCCAGCCACGCCATCGTGAGCTGCGAGTGGTGACCGCCGCACCGCAGCGCCGATACGCTCCATCCGCTGCGCGCCGCGTCGACCACGCAATCGAAGTAGACGCGCCCGTCCCAGATGGGCACAAAGCGATGCTCCGGCCACACCAGGGCGAGCACCAGCGCTGCGGGAATCGCTCCCCACCAGCGGCGGAGCCATGCCGGCATTGTCACCGCGCGATGCGCACGAGTTTGCGCGCGATGAGCGTGTGCCCCGCGACCGTCGTGCGCAACACCGCCGTCTGCCGGTATCGCGCTGAGAGACGCTCTCGCGACGAGTCGGCGTCAGGGCGGTAGGAGAAGTCGAGCCACCAGACCACTGGCGGCGGCGCGGGGGTAGAAAGCAGATCTTCATCGTCCCAATAGCGCGGAACAATCACCCCATCGCGAAGCATCGTGCGGCGCCAGTTGCGTTCATCCAGCTGGCTCCAGATGTTCCAGCGAACACTGCGCGCGGTGGCGTAGGCCGTGGAATCATTGGGGTGCATCGAACGGAAGAGCGCGTTCTGCACTGTATGGAATCCCGTAAACTCAAGATTGTATACCAACTGGTCGCGCCCAGGACCTCGATACTCACCGGTGATCGATGCCATGCGGTACATGTCGCGCTGACCAACAGAAAACGTGCCGTACACTCGGCGCGAGACAGGATCGACCGAGCGGAACGACGCGAGTACGAATAACGCCGCCACCGAGGCAATCACCACACCGCGCCACCGTGGACCAACGCCCAGCCGCAGCAATGCCGCGAACGCAAGCAGAATGAACAGCGGATACAGCAACGCGAAATACCGCAGGTTGCTCCAGGTCCGGAACGCCGTCAGCACGTACGTGAGTACGACGGTGAGCGTGGTGAGATACCAGAGCATTGTCGTATCGGCGCCCGCGACCGTGCGCGTGGGTTGCCGACGCGCCAGCCGCACACCGCCTACCAGCGCATCGGACGCGATGATGGCGCTCAGCACCCAGCCAAACCCCAGCACAAAAAGCCCAGCGGCATAGCTGAGGAACACCGGCTCGCTGAGATCGAACCACTTGAAGCCGTCCATCGTCCCCTGCTGCCACTGATGCCGCCAAATGGCCGACGACGTATGCGTCGCGTTCCACCAGAGCACGTAGACGCCAAAGAGTACCAGCGGAAAGAGCGTCATGGCGCGCGGCTGTAGGCGCTTGAGGCGATCGATAAGCGGTCCCGTATCGCGACGCATGGCAAACGCGGCGGCGAGGCCGATCATCGCTCCATAGGCAAGTACCCCCGTTTCTTTCGAGAAACAGAGAAACACGCCAGCCAGCACGACCCATCGCCACGCCTGTTTGAGCAGCGCGGCCAGTGCGGCAAAGAAAAACACGTACACGCCGAAATCCACATTCGGTTGTACGAGTGTCGAGAGCAGCACCGGATGTACCGCACAGACGACGGTCAGCCCGTCGAGTGCGCGCGCATGCTCACGCGCCGGAAACACGCGACCTAACACCACACGAATGCTCGCGAGCGCGAGGATGCCCAGCAGCACGTTGGTGAGGTGCAACAGCGTGATGTCGCCCAAGCGCAGGAACTGCGGGAGGGCGAGCAGCAAGGCGTACCCCTGCGACGGGTGACCCGCGCACCGCAGAGATTCGAGCGACAATCCATCGGTCGCCGCGCCCATGGCGCAGTTGGCAAAGATGCGCCCATCCCAGATCGGCACATAATTGCGTTCGGGCATGAGGAGCAGCACAAACGCTGCGGCAATCATGACGAAGTTGAACAGGCGTTCGCGTTCATGCGCGTTCATTTGCGCACCTCGGTGAACGACCACGCGGCTTCGTCAAAGAGGTACGCGGCTCGCCGTGGCGCCGCGCGCAGGAGCCGCGCATTGGCATCGCCCCGGTCATGCACAATCCACGAGGGCGATTCGGCCAGCGGGCCTTCATTTGCCACAAGCGAAATATGCATACTGCGCCGCTCCGCATAGCGAACGAAGACGATGTTTGGCGTGCGCGGCAACTCGCGGACCGCGGCGCGAAATGCGCGCGGCTCCTCAGACAAGCGTTCCACCACACGGCGCGCATCGGCGATATCCACCACCGATAACCCTGCGCCGAGCGCCAGCGCAGCGGTCAGCAGGCGCGATCGCCATGCTGCGTTCACCACAGCCGGCGATCGCGACACCAACCATGCGGCACCGACCGCCGCGAGAAAAGCGAACACCGGCATCGCTTCGAGATAATAAATGGTCCAATCTGCCGTGTGCGCCTGCGCGAGATAGCCGGCCATCAGCAGGAGCGCCGTGAGGAGCGCAAACCACCCCGCCGCCTCGGCAACAAACAGCCCCACCACGGCCGTCACTGCAAAGGGCAAGCGCCAGCCGCCGAACGCATCGCGGAGGAGCAGCGAGCTGCGTGTCGTCGCCGTGACCACGACGGGATCATTCGCCTGCTGCTGTTTGATGTTCGCCAAAAATCGCCGCACGCGTTCCATCTCAGCGGGGAGCGCCCGCTCCGGCGGCGCGGTATTCACCGTATAGCCAGGCACATCAAACGGCAGATACTGCGCCGTGTACACCGCCAGCGCATTCTGGCGCCAATCACCGGTGGTGCGCGCATTCCAGAGCGGGAGAATCGCAAGCACGGCCAGACCGGTGAACACACCGGTACACAAGGCGCGCCAACGGCGCCCCTGCCACACATCGCGGAGCACCACCACGCCAACCGGAATCGCAAAGACAAACATCGTGGCTGGTCGTGTGATGGCGCCCCAACCGATCGCCGATGCCAGCAGGATCATCCACCGACGGCGGCGCGTCTCGCGCCACTCGAGCAAGGCCCACCACGCCAGGAGCCAGCAGGCAGACGTTGTGAGTTCGGAGAAGTAGCTCGCGCGAAAGCGCAGATTGCCAAACGTCGTGAGCCAGAGCACGAACGTGAGCACCGCGACGCCGCTATTCGCCACGCGGCGCGCCAGTACGTACACGAGTGCGCCGGCGAGTGCCGTGAGGAGCACGGGGACGAACCCTGGCACACCGAGCGCGAAGCCGAGCGCCATCGTGAGGGCATGCCCAGGCGGGTACTTCACCGCCCACACGGGCGATACCAACACATACAGCTGCTCAAAAAACTCCGGCACCGGCGGAGCGATTTCCGTCCAATGCGCGTGCGCGTACAAACCGGCCTGCGTCCAGTAGGCCCATTCGTCGTGCATCACCGGAACCGGCGCGAGCGACTGCCACACCACGAGCACCGCGCACGCCGAGAGGAGTGCGGCGATCCATGGCGCCCAGCGTTCCAGGCGGGCGTTCAATTCGCCCCCTCGTGATAGACCATCTCGAGGTTCACATCCCAGAGCGGCGAGTCGTTCTCATTTCCTGTGATGATGTGATCCACCGCCATCATCGCCGTCAGCATCGAGTGATCCTGATTGTTGTACCGATGCATGCCGTTGCGTCCAACACAAAACAAATTCGGCACGCTCGTAATCCACTGGCGGACTTCTCCGAGCTGATCGTACGTCCCAAAATAGGCGGGATACGCTTTTGGCATACGTAACACACAGCCGTCACGCACATCCGCCGCGCGCGCAAACCCGATCTGCTCCAACTCTCGCACGCCCAGCTCGATCAACTCGGCGTCGTCCGTGCGCCAGAGTTCGTCGGTCTCATCCAGAAAATACTCGAGGCCAATCCACACCTTCGTACCGCGTTCGGCAACCAGGTACGGACTCCAGTTGTTGAAGAGCTGAATGCGGCCGACCTTCACGCCCTCGTCCTGCACGTAAATCCAATTGTCGTGCACCATGGCCTGCGGTGACTGGCCACTCTCTTGCACGTGGAGCTTATCGAGGAGCAGGCCGACCGTAAGAAAATCGCGATAGCGCAACCCGCGCGTCACCGCTTGGACCGCAGGCGGTGGCGCGGGCTCGGTGATCGTGACGAGCTCCTGCAGCGGCATCGTTGAAATGAAGTAATCGCACGCTATTTCCACACGCTGGCCGTCGGCATTGGAGAGTGCCGTGACGTGCGACACACGCCCGTCGGTCATCCGCACGCCGACCACCTTCCAGCCGTGCCGCACCTCGCCGCCAGCGGCGCGCACCTGCGCAGCGACCGTCTCCCACATCTGTCCGGGGCCAAACTTCGGATACCAGAACCGTGTGATCAGCGACGTCTCGCGCTCCTCTTGGCGCTTGCGAAACTCGCTGGAGAAGAGATCCTGCACCGCATGGACCACCGCACGTGTGAGCGAGAGTCCTTTCACGCGCTGCGCGCCCCAGTCGGCACGAATCTCACGGCACGGCACGCCCCACACTTTTTCGGTGTAACCGCGAAAGAACGTCTCGTACAACCGGCGCCCGAACCGATTGATGAAAAACGCGTCGAGATACGTCTCATCGCGACGAGGAAAGAGCTGAGCCTGCAAATAACTCAGCGCGATCAGCGCGGTATTCATGAGCCCCAGCCGCCACGCCACGATCAACGTGATACCCAGCGGATAGGGAAAGAAGTTCTTGCCGAAGTAAATGCGCGAGAGGCGCGGGCGCTGCAGCATCACCGCGTCTTCTTGCTCGGGGTCGGGAGCGGCGCGTGGCGTTTCTCGGAGCCGCGTGCCTTCGAGCAACTCGGGTGCCAGCGCGCGCACCACCACCTCGGTAGCGTAGTCCACTTCGTGCGCGAGCGCCACATCGTCAAACGCCGGGGCGCCCTGCGGCGGCAGAATACCAAACCACCACTGCATCACGCGCTCGCTCTTGGAAAAAAAGCGATGTCCGCCAATGTCGATGCGATTGCCCTTGTACTGAAACGTTTGCGCAATGCCGCCGGTGGCGTGCGTGGCTTCCAGCACAATCGGGGTGACGTCCGTGCGGGCGAGCAGTTCCCACGCTGCCGTGAGCCCTGCCGGACCGGCGCCCGCAATGACGGCGATGCGCGTCACCGCACCGCGACCTTCACGCGGAGCGCGTGCAACACCGTGCCCAGCACGAGCGCCACGAGATATCCGTAGGGAAGCGAGGCCGCCACCACTCCCAAAAACAGCGCCAGCGCAAAGTCGCGGGACTCGCCCGCAATGTCGCGAAGCAGCGCGAGAATCGCGACGCCTTCCACGAGGAGCAACACACCCAGCATTGGCTTCGGAAACAGGAGCGCCACTTGCCCGACGCTCCCGCCAAGAAACAGTCCGACGGCCGCCAGGGCCGTGCCAGCAATGATCACCGATCCGCCCGTCCGACCACCGAACGAATAATGACCAGCCATGCCGCCAGAGCCATGGCACACAGGAATCCCGCTCACGAGTGGACTCACCAGGTTCATCAGCGAATAGGTGATACCGATGCGCCGAATCGTCAGCGGCTCGCGCTCTGGAAAGAGGTCGGCGGCCACCTGCTTGGTGGCGAGCACCGAGTTCCCGAGCGAGAGCGGAATCTGCGGCAGGGCCAGTAAGAGAAAGCCACCCCAGATGGCTGCGACATTGGGCATGTGAGGCACGGGAAGATGCACGCCGAGCGCGGCGATGGCCGGCGTACTGGCGCCCCCCACCGTGAGCGCGAATACTCCCCCGAGCGCGAGCACAATCGGCGCCGGCGGAAAACGCCGATTGCCGAGCAAGGCCACGACGATCACGAACGCCACGGCCGCGAGGGCATAACCGGCCGCTCCGCCCGACGGCACATAATCCGCCACCGCGATGCGAGAGAGCTGCAACCCGAGCCCGCACTGAATCCCCCGCACCACCACCTTGGGCACCACGCGGGCGAGCCAATCGAGCGCGCCGGTCAGCACCAGCACGAGCATCAGCGCGCCAATCGCAAACCCGCCCCCATAGACCAAATCCGGACTCACTTGCTGTGCAATCACAATGGCCGCCACCGCTTTTAGCGGTTGCACGGGCATCGGCATCCGGTACACGAGGCCGGTCAGGATCTGCAGGGCCCCGAACGTCACAAGTACGCTGGTGGCATCGAGATGCGCCGCCGCGATCATCCCCACAATAAGCGGTAGCGACGTCCCTAAATCGCCAAACGCACCGGAAACTTCGTTCCGGTCAAAGCGTAGGTTTTCTGTGGCTGGTGGCATCAGTCTTATATTCGAAGAGCGTTACGTGTCCTACAAGGGAGCTTATGACCGAACTTGCCCTCGATATCCGAGGCGTCACCAAGCGCTACGACCAGCATACCGCGGTCAACGCGCTCTCGCTCGCCGTTCCCAAGGGGGCCGTCTACGGCCTCCTCGGTCCCAACGGCGCTGGAAAGACGACGACCATCCGGATGATCCTCAATATCATCGCCCCAGACGAAGGGACGATCTCAATTTTTGGTCAGCCGAGCAACTCCAACGGCATCATGGACCGCGTGGGGTACCTCCCCGAAGAACGCGGCCTCTATAAGAAAATGCAGGTTCGGCGCGTGTTACGCTTCCTCGCCGAACTCAAAGGGGTGAGCGCCAAGGTCGCCGACCAGCGGATTGACCAATGGATGGAGCGGCTGTCGCTCAAAACTCCAGAAAAAGACTGGGGACTGGCCAAGCTCGAGGAACTCTCCCGCGGCATGCAGCAGAAGGTCCAGTTCATCGGCACCCTGCTCCACGATCCTGAACTGGTGATTCTCGACGAGCCGTTCAGCGGGCTCGACCCGATCAACGCGCAGGCCCTCAAAGATACCGTCGTGGACCTCAAGAAATCCGGGCACACCGTGATTTTCTCCACGCACCTGATGGATAATGCCGAACGCCTGTGCGACTCGGTCTGCATCATTGCCCGCGGCGAGAAGGTGCTCGACGGCACCGTCGCCGCCGTCAAAGCTGAACATGGCGGGAACAACGTGGCGTTGTCCGTCGCCGGCGGAAGCGAGCTCATCTCCAAGATTTTCGCCGACCACCAGCTCGTGGAGCGCGTGGACGATTCCAATCGGTTCTTCGAAATCGCGCTCCAAAAGGACGCTGATCCGCAGTCGCTGCTCCGTCGCCTCGTCGAAGCGGGCGCGGTGGTGCAACGTTTTGAACTCGTGCAGCCCTCGCTGCACCAGATCTTCCTAGAAAAAGTCGGTGCTACCGGCGTCGAAGTGGGGATGAGCGGACATGGCTAAGCTCTGGGTGGTCATCAAACGTGAATACTTGGAGCGCGTGCGCTCCAAGTGGTTCATCATCAGTACGGTGTTTGGCCCACTGTTCTTTGTGGCCATCACCATTGTCCCCGGCTATCTCACGATGCAGGGGATGAAGGACTCACAGGTCTCCGACCTCCGCATCCTCGACGCCACTGGCGCCGACCTCGGCTCGCGCGTGGCCGACCGGCTCAAGAAGATGCGCGATGATCGACTCTCGAAGATGTTGGGTGACGATGCCGCGATTGTGCCGCCCACCGTGGTACAGCGTGTGGCCCCAACGCAACTCGCCGACGCGGAGAGTACGGCTACGCGACTGGTGATGCAGAAGGTGACGCAGGGCTACCTGGTCCTCGATTCGCTCACGCTCACCAAACAGAAGGCGCGCTACGCGGGACGCAACGCGAGTTCGCTCGCGGAAATGGAGATGGTGCAGGGCGCGGTCCGTGAAGCGTTGCTCGCCAACAAACTGCAAGCCGAAGGGGTGCCGCCCTCCCGCATTGACTCGATCACTCGGGTACGCGTGGATCTCGCGACGGAGAAGATCGACGAACGTGGTCGCGGGGGCAGCGGATTGGTGAGCGCGATCTTTGGCTTTATCATCGCGTTCTTGCTGTACATGATGATCATGCTCTACGGCCAGAACGTGCTGCGTGGCGTGCTCGAAGAAAAAATGACGCGCGTGGCCGAAGTGGTGATGTCGAGCGTGAAGCCGGACATTCTCCTCGCCGGAAAAGTGATCGGCGTGGGGGCGGTGGGGCTCACGCAGCAACTCGTCTGGTTTGCGAGCGCAGCGTTGATGGCGGCCTATGGCACGCAGATGATGAACGCGATGGGCAAGCCCGGGATGCCGCCGATCTCACTGCCGCCCATCTCACCGTTGCTGATGGTGTGCCTCGTGCTCTTCTTCCTGTTCGGCTATGTGTTCTATTCGTCGCTGTTCGCGGCGGTGGGCGCCATGGTCGGCAGTCAGGAAGAAGCGCAGCAGGCGGCACAGCCCGTGATCATGTTACTCGTGTCGAGCATCATCCTCGTGCAGCCGATCATGCTCAATCCCAATGGCAAGCTCGCGGTGGTGATGAGCATCCTGCCGTTCACCTCACCGGTGATTATGCCGCTGCGCATGAGCGCGGTGCAGGTACCGACGGCGGAGCTCGCGGCGTCACTGATCTTGGTAGCGCTCGCGTGCTGGGCGGCCATCTGGGTCTCAGCGCGCATTTATCGCGTGGGGCTCCTCATGACGGGCAAGCGTCCGAGCCTGAAGGAGCTGGTGAAGTGGATCCGGTACGCGTGAGTTGCTGATGCAACATCAGAAGGGGCGTCATTCGTGAGAGTGGCGCCCCTTCTGCGCACCCTGTTGCTCGCCATCTCGCTCAGTGCGGCGGGCGCTCGCCTCGCGGCACAAACCGTGCGCGGTGTGGTCGTGTTGCGTGACAGTACCACGCCGCTCACCGGCGCCATTGTCGCGGCGCTCGCCTCCAATGGCAGTACTGCGGCGCGCGCACTGTCTGGCGAGCGGGGAGAGTTCACACTCAAACTGCCGGCACCCGGCCGCTACACATTGCGCGTGTTGCGCATCGGCTACCGGCCATCACCGGGGCCCGTGCTCGAGATTACGGGCAGTGCAACAGAATCCGTGCGGCTCGTCTTTAGCGGCGACGCGATCACGCTCACGGCCGTCACCGTGCGCGGGCGCAACGAGTGCCGCGTGCGTCCCGACACCGGCCTGCTCGTCGCACAACTCTGGGAAGAAGCGCGCAAGGCGATGCTCGCTTCACAACTCAGCACCAGCGGCGCACCGCTCCACGCGGACTGGGTGGAGTACGACCGCACCCTCGACCCCACCGGCAAGATTGTGCGCGACCAGCGCGTCCGGACTGCGAGCCATCCCACCACTCACGCTTTCAAGAGTCTCGCTCCTGAGCTGCTCGCCGCAAACGGCTACGTGCTCAATGACTCCACCGGTGTGGAGTTTCACGCGCCGGATGCGAA
Organism: Gemmatimonadota bacterium; assembly: GCA_947471365.1. Classification (GTDB taxonomy): domain Bacteria; phylum Gemmatimonadota; class Gemmatimonadetes; order Gemmatimonadales; family Gemmatimonadaceae; genus Fen-1231. The sequence goes on from CANIWQ010000002.1 coordinate 44,728, forward strand.
CGTGCTCCTCTCCGATTCGTTTGCGGCCGCGCACTGTCTGCGGCTCGCCCCCGATGGTGATCGCGCGCTGATCGGCGTGGCATTTCAGCCGGCCACCGAGCGCAAGGGTTTTCACGACATCGAAGGCACGCTGTGGATTGACCGCGCCAGCGCCGAACTGCGCCGCCTTGAGTTTCACTACACTTCGCTCCCCTCAGCAGCCGACAACACCGACGCAGGCGGGCGGCTCGACTTCCTCCGACTCGGCGGCGGCGACTGGGTGATCAGCGCCTGGACCGTGCGCATGCCCAAGCTCGTGCCGCGCGACAAGTACGCGGAGGGCGGCACACGCAAAGTCATTCGCGCCGCGTCCAATGACGTGGTGAAAGCCATCCAGATTACCGGCGGCGAAGTGAACCGCGTGATGCGCGGTGATTCCACACTTCATTTTGTGGACGGCTCGCGGTTGGACTTTCGCGTCGTCTCGCACGACTCTGTCGTGCCCGCCGCTGGCGCCATCATCACGCTCGACGGCACTGACTACACGACGGAAACAGACGAGTCGGGCTACGCGCTGCTCTGGCCGCTGCTCGCGGGACGCTACACGGCCCGCATTCGCGCGCCCATTCTCGACTCGCTCGGTGTGCCGCCGATTGCGCGGGAACTCGACGCACGTCTCACCACGCGCACGGATTCTATTACGCTACCGAGTGCGCAAGAGGCGTTGCTGCGCGCCTGCCCAAAGGATTCGGTGATGTACGGCGAGGGGATGGTACGCGGCTTTGTGCGCGACGAACATGCGCGGCCATTGGCACACGCCGCCGTCACCGTGACGTGGCAGCGCTATTTTCGCATCACCGGCGATCAACTCGGGTGGAATGAGCAAACCATTGGCGCGCTGACCGACGACCGCGGGATGTGGCGCACCTGTGGTGTGCCGCGCGACACGCTGCTGGTGGTGCGCGTGCTCGCCGATTCTGGATCCGACCGCCGCACAACGAAGCTTGGGCTACAACAAGCATTTGGCAGCGTGGACTTGGTGGCGCGTGTGACGCACGCGCTCATCGCCGAGCGCGAACAGCGGCCGACGGCCCTGGTTGAGCTGTTCGTGACGAGCCTCGGCGGTGTACCGCTCGCCAATGTCGCGCTCGACGTTACGGCCCCAGGCGGCACCACGCGAAAACTGATCACGGGGCCGAGTGGTCGCGCGCTCGTGCCAGATGTGGCACCGGGTTTGCTCAAAGTCGAAGCCAGGCGCATTGGCTTCAGGCCAGGGAAACTTGCGCTCACGGTGGAACCCGGGCGCAACACGGCGCCGATCGTGCTTAGCGAAAACACCGCGCCGCAACTCGACACGGTGCGCGTCATGGGCGGCCGGAAAGTGGCGGGGCGGCTCGACGAGTTTGAAACGCGGAAACTCAACCACGAAGCATCCGCGTCGATTGGCCGCGCCGAAATCGAGAAGCGCAACGCACCTCAGGCGTGGCATCTGCTGATGAACGTGCCGTCAATGAAGATTATTCAGACGGGGCCTGTCGTCACGGCGGAATCGAATCGGGCCATGATTTTGGGTCAGCCATGCTATATGAACGTGCTCGTCGATGGCGTTCCGATGGCACAAACGGCCGATATCTACGGCAAGCTACAACCGATCAACTTGAACGATTTGCCGCCGATGTCGGAGATTCACGGCATCGAGGTGTTCGCCGGCAGTGCGCGGATACCGCTCCGATACGCGGGCGAGGGCGGCGGGAAGTGGTGTGGGTTGATTCTTGTGTGGACGCGCTGAGCCGATCCGCCACACCATCACCGCGACGCGCGCGGAACGCTACCGAACGATGGCGCGTCCCCGCACTTCGATGTCGCCCACCCACGCCACTGACGGATATTGTGCCTCAATCCAGCGCCGGAGTTCCGGCGGCATGGGAATGGGCGCAATATCTGGCCGTGTCAGCACGACGACGCTGATGTTTTTCTCGCGGAGCACCTGCTGCACGGCCTCGGTGGTCAGCGTTGCGGGATCGGCAAACGCCTCATACAGCGTGCGTGTGGGGTTCCGCATCCCGGTGAGAAAATAGATCTCCGGCGCGTCGTGCCACACATAGAGCCAATCAGAGGTCGCGCGTTTGTGCACTTCCTCGTACAGTCTGGCGAATCGCGTGGAATCTTCTCGGCTCACTACAATGCCGCCGCGCGGACGATCGAGCAACACGAGTTCATCGGCCGCACGCGGCACCTGCTTGATCGCCGAATCCGCAGGCGCACGCAACTGAAACACAATTGCCACTGCCACGAGGACGACGGGCACTTCTCGTGGCATCCGCGGGAGCGCGCTCCACAGGGCCGCCGCACCGAGAATCAGAAGCGGCACGAAGTACAAGAAATACGTGTAGAGCGAGAACGGAATCTGCACCAAGCTACAGGTTGCGGCGGTGCTCACCAAAAAGAAGACGGCCGCCCGTCGCTCTGAAGGAATGGCTTCGCCGAGCGGCGGTCGCAAGAACCACCACAGGGTCAGCAACGACACGCACGGTGTCAGGATGCGGAATGCATACCAAGTAGTGAAAGCGGTCCCCGATCCGTCGAACGCAAATGCCGCAAACGCCACCACCAATGCTGCGGCCGCCCACCGGTCCGCCTTCGAGAGCGGACGCCGTACATACGGTGCCAACGCCAGCAGCACTACTACGGGCAACACCGACAGCGCCGCGCTCTTGAGTCCGGGCAACGCATATGTCACCAACTGAAAGCGCGCCTGCGGTGCGACGAACAGTCCACGCAGTAACCGCGGCACCGCACCAGATGCCACGTACGGCGCGACCCAAGCACCCACGGTAACGGCGACACCGGCAAGGAATGGCAACACCCACGCGAACAATGCTCGCACACGCGTGGTATCCCTGCTTCCGTCCGCACGCCATTCACGCACCAGCAACAGTGTGACCATGGCCGCCGACGGGACCACAAACTGCAGGAGGGCGTTGGCGTCGCGATGGTACGCCGTGAGCTTGAAGACGCCGACGAGAAAGCCCATCAACCCGACCGTAATGAGCCAGCCGTACCATCGGGTGAGCCTCGGTGTTCGCGTCGCCTCCTGCGGCACGTGTTCCTGTGCTTGAAATACGCAGAAGAGGAACACCGCCGCCACAAAATACAGTCCGACAATTTTGACGGCAATCGACGCGCCAGCGGCTAACCCTGCGGCAAACATCCAGCCGCGCGCCCTTCCCTCGAGCGCGCGCAGCACGGCCGCACTCCCCATGAGCGCCAGCACGAGGTTGTACCACGACGGCAGCGGATGCACGGAAAGCGGCAGCGTCCACAGGGACGCACACCAGACCGCCGCCGCCGCTCCCCATGGCGAGAGGAACCGGCGCGCGGCGTCAAACATGGCGGCGAGACCAATCAGCCACACCACGAGCATCAGCTGACGCAAGACGGTCAGTTTCACGCCCATCAGACGAAACGCGCCGGCGTTCAACCAGTCGAGTCCGCCCGACCACAGCGCGTCAAAATCGCGATGCGGAAGTTCGCCACGCATCACCCGCTCGGCACTCTGTCCGAGGACTCCCTCGTCGCCGGGGGTCCACGACAGATACAACTCGGCGTGGCCGTGCCACCACGCCAACAGAAGAACCCCCACGAGCAGCAGGTGCGCGTTGGGTGCCCTCCACCAGCGCATCACGCGCCGCAGTATTTATCGAAGGCTACCACCAGATCCGCCGCGATGTCTTCCGTCGGGCGCCCTTCAATCTGATATCGCTCAATCATCGTCACGAGCTTGCCGTCCTTGAACATCGCGATCTGCGGCGAACTCGGCGCGTAGCCTGTGAAGTACGAGCGCGCCTGCTTGGTGGCGTCCACATCCTGACCAGCGAACACCGTGTACATGTGGTCGGGCTTTACAGTGTGCTGCAACGCCGTCGCGACCGCCGGACGCATCATGCGCGCGGCGCAGCCGCACACGGAGTTGACCACCACCAGCGCCGTTCCCTTCTGCTCCTTCATCACCGCGTCCACGTCGGCAGCCGAGCGCAGCTCATCGATACCGTAGCGCGTGAGTTCCTGACGCATTGGGGTCACCATCCGCTCATCGTACATCATGACGTGCATGTGCTACTCCTTGTCTCGCGAGAGTGTCAAAATCGCCGCCTGCGGCACCACGAGATAACGCTCGTTCTCAAACGTGATCTCCACCGAGGCCTTGCGGAAGAACAGCGCGTAGTCACCCACGCGCGCCTGCATCGGAACGTGCTTCGTTTCACGCGACCCCGTAATGCGCCACGGCTCGTCGAGATGCTCCTCAACGGCCGGCAACGCCATCCCCGGTCCGGTCGCGACGATCGTCCCTCCCTGCACCGCCTGACTATCCACCGCCGTGGCCGGGAGGTACAACCCCACCTTCGAGCGCTCTTCGCCATCCTCAATCTGAATGAGGACGCGGTCGCCAACGACGACGATGTGTTTTTTGCCTTTCTTCATCTGCTGTTTCACTTCGCTCAGAGAGTCCTCAACACAACCTGTCACCGCACCAAGAACAATTTATCCTGCCGACGCAACGCCCATCTTGGCACGCCGTCCGCTCCTACAATCATATCCTCTTCCTGCGCCATCCTCACCGGCTGGCCTCCCCATTCGGGCACCGGCGTCGTGGCCTGCAGCTCAATCGAGAACCACATCGACGGAATCACCTTGGCGTCCCCGCGCCCGGGCACACCGTCCTGATAGTCCCACAGTCCGATGAGCGGCCCGGCCCCGTGGCCGTTCATCCCGATGGGATGCGAATACATCGTGCCGTCGATCCCCTTCGATTTCATCCTCTCAAGCATCGACCTGAGGATTTCGTTCCCGGTGCGCCCAGGCGTGATCTCTTCCATAGCAATGTCCTGCATAGCGTTGGCATTCGCTAGCGCCTTCTTCAGTCCCGCCGGTGCGTCTGTTTCGCCAGGCAACAACACATAGGCGTTGTGCTGTGTGTCGGTGTTCAACCGCGCCACGGTGATCCCGACATCACAGTGCAGCACGTCGCCGCGCTGGATGACCGGATCGTCGCCCATCTCCTCCGACGTCTTTCCCTTTCGCTGCACTTCAATGCTCGGCTGGAACCACGTCCCCAGCCCCTGATCGTTGACGCGCTGGCGCCACCACCAGACGAGATCACTCGTTTTGGTTTTCCCCGGCACAATCACCCGGGCCGAGAACATCTCCTGCGTCATTTCCCACACTTTCGTGGTCATCGTCCGGAAAAACAGTTCCTCCTCCGGCAGGCGCGACGCAATCAGTTCGAGGGGCAATCCTTCGGCGTCTTTGAGCTTGGCGTTCCATTGGTCGCCAAGCGCTTCGCTCATCCCCTGCAGTTCGCCGCTCGAGAGACCGTCACTGAACGCAAAGGTCTTGGACCGATCAATCCCAATGACTCGCGGATTCTTTTCTTCGATGAGTTGCTTGAGCGCTTGCCACTGCTCATCGCCCCAGAGCTCCGCCTGACGACCGCCAACAGCGGCCACCACCGGCTTGGTCGAGCGACGCGCCGTAAACACCCCGCCCTGCGACGTACCGCCGAGGGCGATGCGCTCCACACAGTCGGGCTTCGGCGCCTGATTGGTCGCGGCACACTTGTCAAAAAACACATAGATCGTGCGGCGGCGCGCGGCCATTGTCTCAGGCGCCGTAATTGACGCGAAGACGGGATCCTCGTTGTACTCGCGCATCGGCACGACCCACAGATCAATGCCGTGCTTGCGCATCAACGCCGGTAGGGTGCCGTCGAGTCGCTTCTGGAGCCACGCCTGCTGGACTTTCGCCTGCTCCTTGAGCGTGCCGAACGGTCGCTCGGCGGCGGGCAGCGGCCTAGCCGTGGGCGTTGGGGCCACGGTGCGCGCCTTCGGTGCATCCTGTGCGCTGAGCGCGGTGGCGAAACACGTCGTGGCGACGAGCCAGTACTGACGGGTCGATAACATCATAGCAATCCTCGCGTGAGGGAAAAGTCTGTGCAGAATACGGAGCAGATGCCGGCGTGTGAACGCGCCGTCTGCTTCCCCTCAATCATCCCGTGGCGTCGGAGGGCACATCCGTATGCGCCTCGGACGCCGCCGACGCGCGATGCACCGCCGCGACGGTGCTCGCACGATGCTCGCCGGCGAGCAGAAGGCGCCGGACAATGGTCACCACGACCGCCAGCACCAACGTAAACACCACAATCCCCAGCAATCGCCAGAACAAAATGCGCGTGGCCATGGGGAGCCAATCTGACCATTCCGCCATCTCCGAGCCGAGCGGCTCAAGTCCAAAGGCGGTGAGGGCGAGGCTCGTCACAATCTCTGATCCAGCCTCAAGTACGGCAAACAGCGGCGCATGCACGGCCCAACGCCTGACGGTGAAATTGCCGAGGTGCAGGGTGAGCATCAAAAACAGAAATGTCATGCCGGCGAGGAAGGTGCCGCCCACCCAGAGCCAACTGTCCGGGGTCCCGTGCGTGAGCACAAAGGACCGCCAGATGCGGAGCAGGATTCCGGTAATGAGCGCCATCTGCGGCAACGACACGGACAGCCGTCGCAACGCCGGCGGCTCTTCGAGCGACCCCTTCACGCTCTGGCGCGGAAAGAACGGACGGGTGGTCACTTCGCGATATGCTCCGCCACCCACGCGAGGCTTTGCGCCACGTGATCGCGCCAATACGGCCAGCTGTGGTCGCCGGGCCATTCGTGATACGCCAGCGGCACACCGCGCGTAGCGAGTGCATCACGGAACGCGCGCGACTCCTCGATGAGCGCATCCTCGGTTCCACAGTCGGCGAACAACGCTGGCAGTGGTGTGCCCGCCGCACGTAAGCGATCCAGCATATGCACGGGATCGCGCGCAAACCACGCGGCGCTGTCCGCACCAAAAATGAGGCGCGCACGTTCGCCACGCGGGCCACGGCGGATCCAGTTGATGGCCACGCGAACCGAGTCGGGGTGCGGTAACACTTTCACAAATGCGTCCGGTGCGCGTTCAAGCGGCCAGAGCACACCCGAATGCGACGCGGCAGCACTAAACAACGCGGGATACTGCAACGCCAGTGCGACGGCGCCGTAGCCACCCATGGAGAGGCCACCTAACGCGCGGTGCGCACGGTCCGCGCGCGTACGGTACGCGGCGTCCATGTGGCGCACGATGTCAAAGGCGATGTAGTCGTCATAATGCGGCCACGCCACGCAGTCGTGGTCGGGGTTCATTCCCTCGGGGAGCATCTTCTTGCACGTCGCGAGGTCGATGAGCGTGTTGTACGTGGTGTAGTACGAATCATCCGCGTCGGGCATCGCGATGATCATCTCCGGCATGCCCGCAGCCACCAGCGAGTCCATCACGAGCGCGAGCGCGGCTTTCTCAACCCAGTTGCGCTCATTGCCGCCGGCGCCATGCAGGTAGTAGGCCACGGGGTACCGCCGCGTCTTCTGCTTTCCATACGAGGGCGGCAGGTACACCACGAGCGCTTTGCGAGCGCCAAGCGCCTGCGCCCAAAGCGTGTCGGTGCGCACCGTGCCGGTGGCGGTTCCACGAGCGGCTGCGCGGCGCGCGGATGCGCGAGGGGCGGCCGGTCGCGGCGGCGCGCTCGGACGCGACTGCGCGGTCGCGCGGTGTGGCGCGCTCGTCAGGAGCAGCGCCATCACGAATAGTCGGCGCACCAGACCACCTGACGCCGACCGTCTCACTATTTCACCACCGCAATGCATTCAATTTCCACGCGCGCATTCAACGCGAGGCCGCTCGTGCCAAAGGCGCTACGCGCCGGAAACTTTCCGTCTTTGAAGAAGGTGCGATACACCTCGTTCATTGCGTCCCACTCTTTCATGTCCGCCATGAACACCGTGCACTTGGCCACGTGCTCCATGTCACTGCCGGATTTTTCGAGGACGTCCTTGATGTTCAGCATCACCTGCTTGGTCTCTGCTGAAATCCCGCCCGGCACAATCGCGCTGCCCTTGGCATCGGCGGCAGTGCCCACCTGGCCGGCGAGATAGAGCGTGTTCCCCACGCGCGTCGCCGGCGAGAACGGGCGCGTCGTTGGGCCGTAGGGCTGCAGAAATTGCACGCTGTTCTGCGCGGCCGCTGCAAGCGGCACGGCCATCACGAGCACCAGCGCACGCGTCCAATGCATCAGTCTCAGATTTTGCATTCGGTACTCCGAAAAAGGTGTTCCCAACCGCACGCCATGCCCGCCGTACGGAATCTTACTTGGGTTCGAGCCGGAGGAGATGCACCGTCTCCGCCTCGACTTTCGCTCTGGAATAGTTGAGCGGGAAATACTCCCCCCGTCCCCACAGGGCGAGCAAGTCACCGTAGTGCGGACTGCCCGGCTGACCGCTCTGTCCCGGAGTGCTCGTGGCCCACGAGTTGTCCCAATTTGCGAGATCGATAATCTCGCGGAAACTCGCGCCGGCCGATTGCGACCACCCGCTGCCGCCTGTCGCATTCACCGTCTGCCCATCGCCGCCACGACGCACGCTCGGCAGATCAAAACTCGGCACAAACGGGTGCGGGAACTTGGCCTGATGCAAATCGCCCCATTGCCAGCTGCTCTGATCCGCCCCGAGTTGCTGCGTGAGCGTGGCCACCGCCGCATCGAGCGCGGCAATCACTAACGTGTCGCGCGTCGAGCTGCTTTGCGTACCGAGCCGCCCGTCGCCACCGCGCACCAGATCGGTGAGCGTCTCCGCGTCGAAAATCCGTCCGACACCAAGCGCGAGCTCGCTTGGCAGTAACACGTTGAGGAGGCGGCGGCGCACTTCCAGTGTCCACGCCTCGAAAATCGCCGGCGCGGCCTGATCCGCTCGCATCACGAAATCCCACGTGCGGAGCGCGGCAACGTCGGCGCGCTCACCCAGTCCTTTTTTGTCGGCAATCCCGAGCACCACCGGCACCAACTCGGCAGCAGGAGTCGAGTACTCGTCATGTTGCAAACGCTTGAAGTCTTCGGCGGTGAACTTCTTGCCGCTGTCGAGCATCGCCCGCACGCGGTTGGCACGGTAGGGCGCAGCCCACTCGTAGTTGAGCGGTTTGGCGTAACCCGGTGGCAGAATGTTGTTATTCGCCGTGACAATGATCCCACTGTCGGGATCGAATTTCTGCGGCAGTTCCTTGACGTCGAGAAAGCCCTGCCATTCGTAGCGCCCGTCACCCGGCACGGGGAGGAGTCCGCTCCAACTGCGGATCGGCATTAACCCGCTCGCAATCCAGCCGATGTGACCGGCCGTGTCCGCGTAAATGAGGTTCTCCGTCGGCAACCGCCACCGACGCGCCGCATCCACGAACGCGGGCCAGTTCTGCGCGCGGTTCAGCGAGAGCGAGGCCATGTAGCCGGCCGTCCCAGGCTCGGTGCCTACAAACCGCAGCGCGAACGCACGCTTGCGCGCCGTGTCCTCGGCGACAATCGGCCCGTGCTCGGTAAACTCCAGCATCACCGCGCGCGGTGCGGCGCCCTTCACGCGAATCGTGTCAGCAATCGCGCGCACCGGTACCCAGCCGCCGTGGTTGAAGTAGCAGCGCGCCCCGGGCGGGGCTTTGGCTGCCGCTGCCGTTTGTGCGCACGGGCGCACCGACTCCACATACACATCCTGCTGATCCATTCCAACAATCGTGAAGCCGAACGCTATGGCCTCGTTATGCCCCGCGGCCACGCCCGGCACGCCCGGCTCGCCTGCGCCAATCACGTTCCAGCCAGGCCCCACGAGGTGCGTGAGATACCGCAACGACGGATTCTGGATGGTGCGATGCGGATCGTTGGCGAGGAGCGGCTTGCCGCTCGCTGTCTTTTTACCGCTCACCACCCAGTTGTTGGAGCCGACAATTTTTGGATAGGTGATACCGCCCTGCGCGTCGGCAAAGTCCGAGAACATCGCCGGATCGATGCCCGCATAGTCGAGCCCGCGCACCGGATCGTGCTTGCGCGCCGGCTCGGCGGGAAAGAGCTGATCCACCCGATCGGCCCCCAGCGCGGCCACGAGCCGAGCCCGCATGAGCTCGGTCAGGGCGTTGCTGGTCATGGACAGCGCGGCCATGCGCTGCAATGGCACGTCCCGGGTCCACGGCTCCGGCTTGATGCCGAGTAAGTCGAACTCAATCGGAGGGCGCTCGCGTACCTCGGCGATGCGTGCATTCACCCCTTGGGTGAAGGCCTCCAGAATGGCCCGCGCGTCGCTCGCATAGCTGTTGTACTCCGCGTTCCAGTCGCCACGATAGGTGAGGAGGCGGGCAATGCGATCGCGGCCTACCGCGTCGGCACCGAGCACCTCAGCGAGGCGCCCTTCACCCATCCGCCGCCACATTTCCATCTGGAATAGGCGGTCTTGGGCCACGACGTAGCCCTGCGCGAAGAACAGGTCGTGTTGCGTCTTGGCGTAGATGTGCGGCACGCCAAAACGGTCACGGCGCACGTCCACCGCACTGTCGAGCCCGGTGAGGGTCACCGTGCCGTCGAGGCGCGCCAGTCGCGACGCGGCGCGCTCAGCCAAGGCCTGCGCGGCCGCCCCTGACTGCGCCTGCGCGCTCGCGCCAAGAAAGGCCACCACTACTGCCAGCATGCGAAAGGCGCGCACGTTCATACTCCCGTCGGTTGGTGCGTCAGTGGGCTCGAAAGCCCGAGCGCACTACTTGATCCAGTGGCCAAGGCGCGACCAGCGGATGTCGGTCACGAATGACATCGCCCGATCACTTTCGTTGCCCGGCACGTACGAGTAGTACACGAACAACGGCCGGCCACGCAGGTTGCGCCGCGGCACAAAACCCCAGTAGCGACTGTCTTTGGAGTCGTAGCGATTGTCGCCCATCATCCAGTAATAACCGGCGGGCACGATGAACGGCCCCCAATGATCGAGCTCCGGTTGCGTGGGGGCGGCGCCAAAGCGCGACGCGGTGAGCCCAATCTTTTTCTGCCAGTCGAACAGCGCGGAGACGTAGTGTGGGTCGCCCTTGGTTTGCTCGGGCGACGCGTACCCCTGCCGCTGTGCGATGCCGTTGACGTACACCACACCCTCGCGCCCATAGAGCGTGTCGCCCGGCATCCCGATGAGACGCTTCACCAGCGTCGGCGTGGGATCCTCACCCCGCTCAGCTTCGTCGCCCTGATAGGGCGACTCGAATACCACCACGTCGCCGCGGCTCGGTTCGGCGTAGCCCGGCAGGTTGATCGAGGTAAATGGCACGTGCGGTCCAAACACGGCCTTGTTCACAAAGAGCCAGTCTGCAATGAGGAGCGACGGAATCATGCTCCCCGACGGAATGCGGTACGCCTCGATGAAGAAGGTCCGCAACACGAGAAAAATCGCGACGGTGCCGGCGAGCGACTTGAATGATTCCCAGAATCGGCGAAGGCTGAACCCAGCACCGCCGCTACGCGCGGCGGCAACGCTGTTCTTGGGCTTGGCGGGTTTCTTAGCGGCCACGTGTGCGAATGGAAAAAGGACAACGACAGGAGAGCGTCTTGGGAATCTGAGGAGCGCGCGCCCTGCGGCAAGTGTGTACGAGGGAGACAGCCGAGGGGGGCTCACGTGGAATCGACGCGGGGGGCGCTCCCCCAATGGAAAGCGCCCCCCGTCGAACCGGCCGGAGCCGAACTACTTGACGTGCTTGCCGATTCCCTTGGCGAGATCGAACATCGTGATCTGCGCCTTGTTGCCGAACACGGCCTTCATCTTGTCGTCCAGGTTGATGTTACGGCGGTTCTTCTTGTCCTGGAGGCCGTTCTTCTTGATGTACACCCACAGCTGTTTGACGATCTCAGTGCGCGGGATCGGCTTGGCACCGACCACGGCGCCGAGCGCAGCGCTCAGGGTCAGCGGCTTCATGAACGCGGCGTTCGGCTTGCGCTTCGCAGCCTTCTTCACCGGCTTCTTCGCGACCTTCTTGACCGTCTTGACCGTCTTCTTCGCAGCCTTTTTCTTGGCAGCCATCGAAAATCTCCTCGAGAGGATGGGGTGAACGAACATGTCATGCATTTCGCGCACACATGCCCGACACGTCGAAAGTAAACAGACTCCCCCAATGCGCAATAGGGAGTTTCCCTCGAAGAATCCGCCGCGGCCATTGGGAAACACCTGACACCGACCGGCAACACGCCAAACGCTCGCTCGAAAATCGTCCGCCGCGCGTCAGCTGTTCATGCGGCGATTAGCCGCCATGTGCTGCCGCCGCGACCGATTTCCCCTATGAAAACGGATCAGCCGGCGATGAACGCGCCGAGCAAATCCATCATCCGCACATCGGCCGGATCGGCCGTGGCGTCGTCGTCCGCCGTCTCGTCGCGGTCGTTCGGCGTTTCGAGAATCAGCGGAATTCCCTCGGCGCGCGAATCGGCCAATAGCCAGCGAAATGGCTCCGCCCCAATGGCGCCGGCGCCAATCAGCGCGTGCCGGTCTTTGTTGCTGCCAAAGGGATGTTGCGAATCGTTCAGGTGAAAAAACGCCGGGCGCTCCCCGATCCGCTGCTCGAACGCATCGAGCGTCGCGCGCTGCGCCTCGGCGCTCGAGGTGAGATCGTGCCCGCTGGCAAACAGGTGACAGGTATCGAGACCGTACCCCGTGCGGTGGCGCAACGCCGCCGGCACGCGCGCGAGCATCCGCGCAATCTCCTCGGCGCTCCGGCCCATCGTGCGCCCAGCGCCGGCCGTGTTTTCAATGAGCACGCGCGTCCCGCTCGCCGTCTCCGGCACAGCCGCCAGCGCGTGCGCGATGGCGTCGCCCACGCGGTCGCACGCGTCGCCGGGGTCGCCGTCCCCCGAGGAACCCGGGTGAAAACAGCACCCCATCACACCGAGCGCCGTTGAGCGCTCGAGTTCCTTCGCGAGTCCGTTCGCGGCACGCGCCGCCTTGTCCGGCTCGTTCGAGGCGGTGTTGAGCACATAGGCCGAGTGCACCATCACATGGCGTGGCTCAATGCCCGCGTCCGCGAGCGCCGCCGCGAAGGCCGCCGCCTTGGGTGGCTTGATCGTGACCTTGTCGCCGTAGTAGGTGGGCGGAGCGGTAAAGAGCTGCAGCGCGCGCATCTTGGCGGCGGCGGCGCGGCGGACCGCCATCACAAATCCGCCGGCGTCGCTCGTGTGTGCGCCGATGTATCGAGTGCTCATGCGACGACCATGGAAAAAGAGGGCCAACGCCCAGAGGGTGTGCGTGCCGGGGACCCGGCGACGGCGCGCCTACTTGGAGTTGGGATTGATGTCGATCATTCGCGACTGCCCGAGGTATTCGACGCTCCGCGGGTTGTTGAGATCGCGCAGTTTCTTGACCACGTCGCCAATGCGCCTGGCCTGCTGCACAATGGTATCGAGCATTTCGTCCATCTCCTGCGGCTCCACCATTTTGGCTTCAATCAGCGCGGCGTCCGCGAGTAGCGCGGTGAGCGGGTTGTTGATTTCGTGTTGGAGCGCCAGCGACGTCTCGCCAATCCCCGCGAGGTAGCGCGCCTTGCGCAGTTCCTGCTCGGCGGTGCGACTTGCCCGCGACACCTCAATCCGCCGCTCGGCAATGCGCAACCGCGCTTTGAGGTTGTCCGGCGTCACCGGCTTGGACATGTAATCATCCGCCCCCGCGTCGAGGACGAGCGTGAGATCTTCGCTCCGGTCACGCGCCGTCACTACCAGAATGAAGGTGTCGTCCGACCACATGGACTCCCGAATGTGGCGGCAGACCTGCAGGCCGTCCATTTTCGGCATTTCCCAGTCGAGAATGATCAGCGGCGCTGGTTCCACCGCGTAGAACTCCCACGCGTCCACGCCGTCGGCAGCGGCCATCACCACATGATGCCCGCACTGCTCCACCACCCGCGAGAGCAGCAGGCGCATGGTCGGATCGTCGTCAGCAATGATTACGTTCACGGGTCTGTGAGTCGAAGAAGGTTGGCGTGGCGCCTCGGTCGCACCGGCGTCACGGTCAGCGGAGCACCCCAGTTCTTACGACGGTGACGCCGGTCCCACCACCGCGCGGCGTCTCAAACCACGACACCGCCACTCGGCGTCCGTGTACAGCCACCAATGGCAACGACGCCACGGCCGTTCCGGATGACACCGCGGTGCGCTGCTCAAAAATATGACCTGTCGTCTGCGAGGTGGCGAGCCATACCTGTGGCTCCGACGCATTCGGATCGGTGTACGCCACAACCACAGTGTCGCCAGAGGAGGCGACCGACGCGTAGGAGCGGCGCTCACCGTACACAATGGGAACCGGCTCGTGAAACAGCTTGCCGCGGTCCATGGAGTGGGTGTAAAAGATCCCCGGCCCTTCGCGCGCCTGCAGAAAGTACACGACGGCCACATACCCGTTGATCGCGTCGATCGTGATGGCGGGCGGATCGCGCCGACACCCCGCGTGCGACCGGTCGAGCGAATCCGCCACGACGGGCCGCTCCCACGAGAGCCCGCCGGTCACGGAACGCGATACCACGAGCCGCGCCGAACTATCGGGCTGTGGCGCCCACCACGCGGCGTAGGCCGTGTCGCTCGGGGAGAGGGCGGTGACCATCGTGCCGCGGCACGCGGCGCCCACCTCGCCCTCACTGGGCACCAGAGGAGGCACCCAGCCAGCGACCATCGCCGGCCCACTGCCAATGAGGACGAGCCGAGACTGCGGCGCGGCCACGGCACGCACGCGCGACTCCGCGGCGTCCCACTGCACCGCCTCCGGTACGCACCCCATCACGACGAGAGAACAGCCGAGGAGGGTCGAGGCCAGCGCTTGAGACCGGTTCATACCTCTGAGAATAGCGCCCCGCCCCCCGCAGATACAGCACGAATGACCGGATACGGCGTATATCTTTATGACAGCGGAAGTCCGCCGTATCCCTGCCTGCCCACTTCGAGCGAACCATGACGTCCTATCCCACCAGCAACGTCCGCCGCCTCCCGCCCATTTCCAACGAGCCCATCAAGAGCTACGCGCCGGGCTCCCCCGAACGCGACGAACTCAAGGCGCGCCTCGCCGCCATGGAACAGGAGTGCCCCGATATCCCGCTGGTGATCGGCGGCCGCGAAATCCGGACCGGTGATGTCGCCAAAGCCACCTCACCGCACAAGCACCGCCATGTCACCGCCACGTGGCACCGCGCCCGTCCCGAGGATGTCCACGCCGCCATCAAGGCCGCGCACGACGCCCGCCGCGAGTGGGCGTCCTGGCGCTGGGAAGACCGCGCCGGCGTGCTCCTGAAGGCGGCCGACATCCTCGCCGGCCCCAAGCGCGCCACGCTCAACGCGGCGACGATGCTCGGCCAGTCCAAGACCGCGTACCAGACAGAAATCGACGCCGCCTGCGAGACGATCGACTTTTGGCGCTTCAACGTGCGCTTTGCCGCGCAGATCCTCGCCGAACAACCCGCGTCGAGCGCGGGGGTCTGGAACCAGACCGACTACCGCGGCCTCGAAGGGTTCGTGTACGCCATCTCGCCATTCAACTTTACCGCGATCGGCGCCAATCTCCCCACGGCCCCCGCGCTGATGGGGTGCACCACCATCTGGAAGCCGGCCGGCACCGCGATTCTTTCGGCGTGGCACACCTTGCAGATCCTGCACGAAGCCGGCCTCCCGCCGGGCGTCATCAACTTCGTGCCCGGCAATGCCGCGACGATCACCGACATTCTCCTCGCCGACCGCAACTTTGGCGGCGTGCACTTCACGGGCAGCACGGCCGTGTTCAACTCGATGTGGAAGACCATCGGCGAGAACATCAATAAGTACAAGTCGTATCCGCGCATCGTCGGCGAAACCGGCGGCAAGGACTTTATTGTGGCGCACCCGTCGGCCGACGCGGCCGCAATCGCCGTAGCGATTGTGCGCGGTGGCTTTGAATACCAGGGGCAGAAGTGCTCCGCCGCGAGCCGCGCCTACATCCCGAAGTCGCTCTGGAACGAAGTGCGCGACCGCACGCTCGCGATGATCGCCGACATCCGCATGGGTGACCCGAGCGACTTCCGCAACTTCATGGGCGCGGTGATCGACAAAAAAGCGTTCGAGCGTATTGGTGGCTACCTCGCCGACGCCAAGCAGAATGCCAAGGTGTTGGCAGGCGGCAACACGAATGGCGCCGACGGCTGGTTCGTGGAGCCCACCCTCATTCAGACCGAGAACCCCGCGTATCGTTTGCTGTGCGAGGAAATCTTTGGCCCCGTGGTCACGGTGTTCGTGTACGACGACGCCAAATGGATTGAGACGCTGCAGACGGTGGACCAGACGTCGCCGTACGCGCTCACCGGCGCCGTCTTTGCTCGCGATAAGAACGCCGTGGCCGATGCGCATCGCGAACTGCATCACGCCGCGGGCAACTTCTACATCAATGACAAACCGACGGGCGCGGTGGTCGGCCAACAGCCGTTCGGTGGTGCCCGTGCCTCCGGCACAAACGACAAGGCCGGCTCTAAGCTCAACCTCACGCGCTGGACGAGCGCGCGCACGGTGAAGGAAACCTTCTCGCCGCCGACCGAGTATCGCTATCCGTTTATGTCGGCTGAGTAAGACCGGTGTCTCGTGTTCAGTCGTTTACGGTTTACGGGAAACGGTGTACCCTAAACGACTGAAAACCACTTTTATTCACGTAGGAATTGAGGCATATGCCTGAGTTCGAGTACGTCACCCTCGATGTCTTCACCGATCGCAAGTTTGGCGGCAATCAACTCGCCGTCTTTCCCGATGCGCGCGGCATTCCCGAAGAGTTGTTGCTCACGATTGCGCGTGAGTTCAACTATTCGGAAACGACATTCTGCTATCCGCCCGTGAATCCCGCGCACGCGGCCAACGTTCGGATTTTCACACCAGGTGCTGAGGTGCCGTTCGCGGGGCATCCGACGGTTGGCACGGCAATCGCGCTCGTCGCGAGCGGCAAGTTCGGCTCGCCCTCGGGCGAATCGCGTATCGTGCTCGAAGAAAAAGTCGGGCCGATTCCCGTCACGGTGCGCATTGGCACCGATGGTAGTGCCTTTGCCCAATTCTCCGTTGCCAAGTTGCCGGAAGTCGGGCCGCCAGCGCCGTCGCGTTCGATGCTCGCAAAGATTCTTTCGATCAACACCGAAGACGTCCTCAGCGCACGCTATGCGCCGGAGCCCGTGAGCTGCGGACTCCCCTTCCTGATGGTCGGCGTCACGGGGCTCGATGCCCTCGAGCGCGCGCGTGTGCGCTTCGAAAAGTGGGAAACGACCCTGCAGTCGGCGTGGGCACCGGATCTCTTCGTGTTCGCCAAGGATCCCGCCGGCGGCGACACGCATTACCGCGCGCGCTGTTTTGTCCCGAGCTGCAGCGTCCCTGAAGATCCGGCAACGGGTTCGGCGAACGCCTGCTTTGCCGGTTATCTCGCCATGCGCGAGCGCGCGAAGGACGGCGCCTTCCGGTGGACGGTGGATCAGGGTGTTGAGATGGGGCGCGCCAGTCGCATTGAGATCGAAGCCGACAAAGCGGCGGGAAGTGTCACCGCGATTCGGGTCGGTGGCGCGGCCGTACAGGTCATGCGCGGCACGCTTCACATCGACTGAGCCAGCTCGGGCCACCATCGGCGGCAGTCCGGCGGCCCACTCGCGCACCCGACCGATTAAACCGTTGGAAACTCGTTGGCCGCGGTCCGTTCCACCGAGCGCTGGCCAGCGGCGGTGCCGTCGAACGTGCGCATACCGGGGTGCCACACCTCGGTGCGATGACGTCCATTCCGCTTGGCCACGTAAAGCGCCTCGTCGGCGCGCGCAATAAGCGTCTTCGCCACCTGATCGCTGCGCGCCGCTTTCGATGCGATGCCAATACTCACCGTGATTTTGCGATTCGGCCCAAGGCTCGCGAATGGGCGCGTCTCGAACGCGTGATGGATGCGCTCGGCCAGAATCGTGGCGCCTTCTATTTCCGTATCGGGCGCGAGAATTTCGAACTCCTCGCCGCCAATGCGCGCCACGACGTCGCCGAGGCGCGCGGTGTCGCGCAGGAGCGCTCCCATCTCGCGAAGTACTTCGTCACCGGTGAGGTGGCCAAACTCGTCGTTCACCAGCTTGAAGTGATCCACGTCAATCGCCAACACGGCCATCGGGTGCGTGCCGCGCAACGCGCGTGATACTTCGCGTGTGGTCAGTTGCTCAAAGCCGCGACGATTGAAGCACCCCGTCACGGGATCGGTGAGCACGATCGTCTCGAGATGCGTGCGCATTTTATTGTACGCGCGCCCCACGACGGTGATGGCGTCTGGCATATGATCGAATTTTTCGTCGTAGCCTTCGCTGAAATCACCATCCTGCACGCGTTCGAATAGCTGGATGATCCGGACGAGGCGTTTGGTCATCTGTCCCTGTAGCCGCGCGAACAACAGCGCACCGACCATGAACAGCGCGAGATTCCAGAGCTGCTCGGCCGGCGCCTCGAATCCACCCATCTCCGCGGCCGCCAGCACCACGAACGTATAGGCCACACCGATCACAATCAGAGTGAAGACGGTCGCTTTGGATCCGAAGTACAGCTGCGTGAGCTGCACCGTAAATATCGAGAGGATGAGGCCCCGCGCGTATTCAGCCGGCGGCGTCACCACGAACAGCATCCCGAACAGCAGCATCATGTCGGCAAGCACCGCCATTGCCACGGCACGCCTTCCCGCGGTGCCACGCCGGCGAATCACGGCGCAGAACAATTCGTTCGCGAGGAGATAGGTGGCGATCATCCCCAGCCCAATCAGCAAAGCAGGGTGCACGCCGATACGACGCGCGACTACGGAGTTGGACGCGATCACCCCACCCCATTTCAGCGCCGTCGTGCCAAGGCCAACCACCAGCACGAAGGAACGACGAAACTTCCCCTGCCACAGGAGAATTTCGGCGCCAGATAACTGCGTCTCGACTGCCGAGAGATCGGTGCTCACGTCTCACGCGCGGAAGGGGGGCAACTTTACTAATGGTAAAGACGCAGCTTCCCCCTCAGAGGCAACCTGTTTGCCACTCCAATCCCCCACGACTCCCCAACGACCGTTAGAACTTGGCCTCGAGGTACACGTCGAACCGCCATTGCTTGGCTGGATACAGGCCGCGGGCCAGATCCATGCGGATGAGACCGTCGAGCATCGAAATACCTGCGCCGGCGCCTGACATTGGACGCCCGGGATTCGAAAAATCTTTGCGATCCCCGGCCCAGCCGATGTCGCCGAACACCACCGGCCGCACGCCAATGTTCCCGAGTCCCAACTCGGCGCGCGCCATCCAGAAGGCGTCTCCGCTCGCGGTGAGCCCGGTCTGTCCGCGCACCGTCTGGAGCCCACCCAAATAGAACTTCCGCTGCACCGGTACCGAGCCGGTCGTGTAGCCAGCCGCGCCATTCAGCGAAAAACCGAGCACTCCCAGACTGTGGCTCACCGTCAGGTCGGCCAGACCGCGCACGTATTGGTAGTCGCCGCCCGCCGCCTCCAGCCGCAGGTCGGAGAGCGAGCGCCATCCGTTCGGATCAAGTCCGGCGCTCGCCACCAACCGCGCCGCACCGCCGTACACCGTGGCTTTCTGCGCTGCTGGGTTCGCGAGGAACCGGTCATCGTTGGCGCCGCCGAAAAGCGACCACCGCGTATTCACGTCGGCCTTCCACTGCTGCTCGCCAAAGAGCCGCCACTCGAGACGCCCAAACGGCTGCGATTCCCCGTGAATCTCGGCGCCCCAGTTTCTGTAGTAGGCTCCTTCGTCGCGCGCGTAGAGCAGATTGGCGAGCGATGCACCAAAACTCAGCGGCGTGCCATAGTCGTTCATCACGCCGAGCCGACGGTAGACCGTGGCCCCAATGGTCGCGCGGCCATTGCTGCGCGTCATCCCCAGCTCGCCATTGAAGGTGCGATCCGCCACCGAGCCGCGCACGCGCAGCGCACCGGCATAGCCGCGCCCGAACTCCATCGTCGCGCCGAGTCCCGTGCCAAACCCTTCCACGCGATTGTACCGCGTGTACGCGAGCCCATACTCGAGCCGCGGCATCTGTGGCGCCCATCCGCTTTGCAGCCCCATCGTCAGCGCTTTCACCAATTGGTCACGATCGGCACTGCCAAACACGACGTCGCCTGGATCGTAGATCGACGGCGGCAAATCCGGCGAGTTCGCGAGTTTGACGGCGTCGCACGGCGTGCGCGTAAAGACGGGCACCGATCCTTCGCCGCGTCGCGATTCGCTCGTGTAAAAGCCGTTCGCCTTGCATTCGCGTTCGTGCTTTTCCTGCAACTCCTTCACACGCACCTTGCGCGCGATCTTCATGAGCGAGTCGGTCACCACCTGCGACGACTTGGCGGCCTCGAGACTGTCGCGCAACACACGGAGCCGCGACGGCGTAATCGGCGGAACGGTGATCGGTGCGTCGAGTGCGTTGACGCCGGCATAGCGGATTTTTTCTTCGAGCGTAATTGGGATCCGCATAAAGCCGGCCTGTGCCATCCCTTCCATGGCGTTGGCGCGCGGCAGCCAAAAACGCTGATTGTAGAGGCCGTACTCGATGGTGATCGCCGACACTTCCACCTTCATCGGCGACATAATCGCCTTCACCAGCGCGGGGGGACCATCGTTGTTACGGTTACGGTCGCGCGGCGGTGGCCCTCCGGGGCCTCCGCGTCCGTTGCCTCGTCCTTCGCCCCGCGCAATACGTCCTGTCGCGAGCGTGTCGGCACCGGCCGAATCGGCCTTCGCCAACTTCGCCTGCTCGTCCACCAGCCCCCACACATCCAGCGGCACACTCAAGCGATACACCGCGCGCACGAGATGCGCCGTGCCCTCGTCAAACCAAAAACTCCCCACGCTCACATTCCACTTGGGCTGTCGCGCCACAATGCGAATCTCGCGCAACGTGAGCGTCTTACCATCTGGCAGATTCATAAACACCGAATCGCCGGTCTCATAGAAGTAATACGCCTCGGCCCCTTCCTTGAGCGGATTCACGAACTCGCGCTCATCCACTTCATCGCGACTCACCTGACTACCGCCAATCCATAACTCTTCTTTGCCCGGATAGTACGGCAACGAAGACGTGCCGGTCATTTCGGTATCGCTACTGTCGGAAAGTCCCTTGGCGATCGGCACCACACTCCGACTCCCCTTCACATCCACAATCGCCCCCGCGGTGCGATCCCACTGCACACGCGTCGCTTCTTCGTGGCGCATCGCCAAGCGATCGCGACCAAAAACCTTGAACCCTAATCCCACCGAGATACGCTGATAGGTGGTGGCGTCGTAACTGCGCAGCAGACTGTCTTGCAGCAACCGCGC
>CANIWQ010000003.1 GCA_947471365.1 Gemmatimonadota bacterium
CGCACTTCGCCGGCGGCATCCGGAATGACGCGCCAGGTGTCGGGGTCGGCTTTATCCCACGTGAGCGACTTCGCGCCCTCCACCGCGCTGAACTTCGACACATTTCGAGCAAAGTTGCTCACCTCGTAGGCACCGGGTGTCCACACGGGGAGCGAGAGCAATACCGGGTCGTGTCCGGAAACGGTAAACCGCATCGACACGTCCAGCATGCGGTCCACACCGTTCGCGGCCTTGAAGGTGACGGCATACTGCACGTCGGCAATCGGCGCCGACCGCAGCGGCGCGCGTGTTTGAGCCCCGACCGCCGAAGCGGTGAGGGTCGCCAGCACCGCGGCTTGCCAATGACGAACTCGCATCGTGACCTACCTCGAGGTGATGGACCGGCCCCTGCCCCGCCAGTCGCTGCCACCAGTATAACCTGACAAGTCGCCCCCGACGCCCCATATTCTCCGTATGCGCTCACCAAACGATCCCTACATCCCCGCGTCGCAGTCGCTCACAGAGCTGACGGCTGGCGCCATCGTCCTCGGTTCGCTCCTCGGCCTCGTCTTTGCCGCGTCGAGCGTCTACCTCGCGCTCAAGGTCGGGTTGACCGTGAGCGCCTCGATTCCCATCGCGGTGCTCTCGATCACCATCTTCCGTGCGTTGTCGCGCTCCACTGAGCCGCGCATCCTGCGCAACAACATTGTGCAGACCACGGGTTCAGCGGGCGAGTCGATCGCCGCAGGCACGGTCTTCACGCTCCCCGCGCTCTTGTTGCTCGGCTACGAGTTGCCGTGGGCCAAGGTCGCGGCGATCGCGGTCGTGGGCGGCATCCTCGGTGTGCTGCTGATGGTGCCCCTGCGCCGATCGCTCATCGTCAAGGAGCACGCGGCGCTCAAGTATCCCGAGGGCACCGCGTGCGCGGAAGTCCTCATCGTTGGCGAAGAGCGCGGCGTGCAGGCCAAGACCGTGTTCCTCGGCTTCGGTCTCGGGGCGCTGTACAAACTGCTCAACGGCGGCATGCACCTCTGGGCCGAAGTGCCAGTCAAGCTCTTTCAGCGCGTTACCAGCGCCGCCAAGCCGGAGCTGATCGGCGAGATTCGCGCCGAAGTCAGTCCGGAGCTGACCGGTGTCGGCTACATCATTGGACCACGCATCTCCGGGCTCCTCTTTGGCGGCGGACTGCTGTCGTTCTTCGTGCTCATTCCCGCCATCAAACTCTTTGGTGCTGGCCTGACGAACGCCATCTTCCCGGCCACGAAACTCATCGCCGACATGTCGCCGATGGAAGTGCGCGCGAACTACGTCTATTACATCGGCGCCGGCGCGGTGACTGCCGCCGGCCTGATGTCGCTCGGCCGAGCGATGCCGATGATTCTCGCTGCAATGAAGGCCGGCTTCACGATCGGCGGCGGCGGCGACAATACCGTGCGCACCGAACGCGAACTCTCCATGAAGATCGTCGCGATCGGCGTGCTCGCGTGCGTGGCGGCGATTGTCTTCTTGCCACAGATCCGCATGCCGCTCGTCGGCGCGTTGCTCGCGGTGGCCTTTGCCTTCCTCTTTGTGTCAGTGTCGAGCCGCATCACCGGACAGATCGGCGCCTCGGCGAATCCGATTTCTGGCATGACCGTTGCCACCGTACTTCTGACCGCGCTGCTCTTTCTCGCGGTTGGCTGGAAGGGCATTGAACATCGCGTACTCGCGCTCTCGATTGGCGGCGTGGTGTGCATCGCGGCAGCGGTGGCGGGCGCCACGTCACAAGATCTCAAGACCGGCTTCCTCGTGGGTGCCACGCCGAAGAGTCAGCAGATTGGCCTAATCTTTGGCGTGACGACCTCCGCGCTGGTGATCGGCGGCATGATCTCATTCTTGAACACCGCCAAGACGACCTATGTGATCCGCAGCTATCCTGGGATCGCCATGTCGTACGTTGAGCCCACCGAACGTATTTCGCTCGACGGCGTGGCCTACAAAGTTGGGCGTCTCGACGAGCGCACCGGCGATGCGCCGGCCGGCCGTTACCTGCTCGACGACGCGGGCGCGGTGAAGTTCCTCGTGGATCCCGGCATCGGCGGTCGCGAGGCCACCGACTACAAGGGCCGTACGGTCGACAAACTCGACTCGCCCAAGTCCCAGATCATGGCACTTGTCGTGGACGGCATTCTCACGCAAAAGCTGCCGTGGGGGCTCATTCTCATTGGCGCGTTCATTGCAATTGCGATGGAAATTTTCGGGCTCCCGTCGCTGGCCGTGTGCGTGGGCGTGTATCTCCCCATCTCCACGTCCGCCACGATGTTCATGGGTGGCGTCGTCCGCTGGCTGATCGACCGTGCGGCCATCAAACGCGGCGAAACGTCCGAGAGCGAAGACAGCGGCCCCGGCGTGCTCTTCTCGTCGGGCCTCATCGCCGGTGGCGCCATTCTCGGCGTGGCGATCGCCGCGCTTCAGGCGCTGCAACTCGACGGCGCGATCAACGCCGAGAAGTGGTTTGGCCCGGGTGTGACGGCGATCACGGAAAATCCGATCGTGGCCATGGCAGCGTACGTTCTCCTGCTCGCCGTCCCCCTCTACCGCATCGCGCGCCGCCCCCCCGCATGACCAATCTCGGATCACTCTCGAGTCGCCTTCGGCCTGCGCAACCGCGCCGACTGAACATTGTGTTGCGCGACTCGATGGTGATTGAGGGCTACATCCACATTGGCGAGGACCAGTCGCTGGTCCAGTATTTCAGCTCGCGCCGCGGCGGGTGGATGAACGTCACCCGCGCACGGCGCACGCGCACCGACG
This sequence comes from Gemmatimonadota bacterium, assembly GCA_947471365.1. Taxonomy (GTDB): domain Bacteria; phylum Gemmatimonadota; class Gemmatimonadetes; order Gemmatimonadales; family Gemmatimonadaceae; genus Fen-1231. Next base: position 2,773 of record CANIWQ010000003.1, read on the forward strand.
ATGCGCCGGGGCACATCATCGTGCAGTCGGAGCACGTGGTGATGGCGTCGGCACCCGACGGTGGCGTCATGGTGACCAGCGCGCCCGGCGCGGAGGAGCGCCCGGTAGAAGTCGTGCTGGTGGGCGGTCACACCATTCGCGGCCACCTGCCCGCCGGCCCGAAGCAACGCCTCTCCGACGTGATCGCCGCCTACGGCAAGTTCATTGGCATCACGCGCGCGACGCTCTCCGACGGTCGCGCACTCGGTGACTTGGCGCTCAACGCTGGTGCGATTGCCTTGCTACGCGACCTGCGCGACGCGGCACCGATCGACGAAGGACTGTCCGGGCCGGAACTCTAGCGCGATAACCGGTGGCGCCGTACGCGCCGCCGGTTATCGCGTGCAGCGCGGCGTCATAGGCGCCGGCGCGCCAGGGGCGAGTGCGCGCAGACGGTCGGCGAAATTCGTGAACAGTCCGTCTACGCCGAGGGCGAGAAGTCGGCGCATGTCGCTCTCGTCGTCCACGGTGTATGGATGTATCGCCAGACAGTGCGCGTGCGCCGACGCCACAAAGGCGCTGTCCACCAGTTTGCGGTCGGGACCCACGCCGTCGGCGTAGCGGGCAATCTCGGTGAATGCGGAATCGAGGGCCGAGCGCGGAATCGGCTCACTCAGCAACTGCACCAGCGGCAGCGTGGACGCGAGTTCATGCACGAGTCGCAAACTGCGCTGGCTGAACGACTGCACCACCACCTGCCCACGCGGCGCCTCGCCCGGCATCAGACGGTACTGACGCACCAGTCCAAGGAGTCGCCGCTCCATCCCGGGCGCGTCTTCGGGGTTTTTGGTTTCGATGTAGTAGTTCGCCCGTGCGCCGTACCGCTGAAACAACTCCTCAAGGGTCGGAATGCGTGCATCGGCAAATGCGGGAGTGGCGAGCGTCGGCTGCCGCTCGTTGAACCACTGGCCAGCGCTGCAGCGCCGTAGCTGCGCGAGGGTGTGGTCGATGACGCGCCCCGTGCAGTCGGCCGCATCGCCGCGCGCGGTGCGATTGAGCGTCGGATCGTGGAGCACGACGAGCACGGAGTCGCTCGTCATCTGCAAATCCTGCTCGATATAATCGGCGCCCATCGCCATCGCGCGGTCGTACGACGCGAACGTGTGCTCGGGATTCGTACCCGAAGCTCCCCGGTGGGCGATGACGACTGGGCGGGCGCTGAAAGCGAGGAACGCCGCGGCCAACCAGAGCGGTAGGAGTGCAAAGAGCATAACGGACGATATTCGCTCCGGTCTGGCCACGCTACGGGAGCCACGCAAATCCGCGTCACAAACGCGCCACAAACGCGCCACGGCTGGACGGACGTTCGCGCGAGGGCGAACTTCATAGGGTTGCTCGTCCCGTCCGGCTCCTTCCACCCGTGCTGAACATGCGTCGCATTCTCGCGTTTCTTGTGGCCGCCGCTCCGCTCGTCGCGCAGCAGAAACCAACGGCCGATCTCATCGTCACCAATGCGCGCGTCTACACCGTGGACGACGCCCATCCCGTGGCCGATGCCATTGCCGTGCGCGGCGGCCGCGTGCTGTTCGTCGGCGACACCCGTGGCGCGCTCGCGCTTCGCGGAGCGCAAACGCGCGTCATCGATCTCGACGGTCGCACCGTCATTCCGGGCATGGTAGACGCGCACGGGCATGTGTCCGGACTCGGCTCCGCCCTAGCGATCGTCGACCTCACCGGCGCCTCGAGTTACGACGAGATCATCGCGCGCGTTGTTGCCAAGGCCAAGAGCGCGCAGCCCGGCCAGTGGATCACGGGACGCGGCTGGGACCAGAACCGCTGGGGCGACACGCGCTTTCCGACGCACGACAAACTCACCGCGGCGGTGCCGAACAATCCGGTGCTGCTCCAGCGCGTAGACGGTCACGCCTACCTCGCGAACAAAAAGGCGATGGACGCCGCGCAGCTGAGCGCCGCCACCAAGGATCCCTCGGGCGGCCACATGGAGCGTGACGCGAACGGCGCGCCCGCGGGCGTGTTCGTGGACAATGCGATGGGGCTCGTGACTCGCGTGCTCCCGCGCACGACACGTGACGACGAAAAAAAACAGATTCTCGCTGCCATCGCTGAGGCCCAGCGCTGGGGACTCACCGGCGTGCACGATGCAGGATCGAGCGCGCAGGTGCTCGACATTTACGAAGAGCTCGGCAAAGCTGGGCAAATGAATTTCCGCATGTACGCCATGATTAGCGGCGGACGTGAAGAATCCGCCGTCGTCGACCAATGGCTCGCCCGCGGCCCGCAGAGCGGATTGTACGACGGTATGCTCTGGGTGCGCAGCATCAAGCTCTACGCCGACGGTGCCCTTGGGTCGCGCGGCGCGGCATTGCTCGACCCCTACACCGACGATCCGCACAACAACGGCTTGCTCGTCTCGCCGCCGGCGTTTATTCAGGAAATCGCCATCAAGGCGCTCAAGGCCGGCTTTCAGGTGAACACGCACGCCATCGGCGACCGCGGCAATCGCGTGTCGCTCGACGCGTACGAAGCGGCGCTCAAAGCGGTGCCCGTGGCAGATCATCGCTTCCGCATTGAGCACGCGCAGATTCTGAACTATGCCGACATCACCCGCTTCGCCAAGTTGGGCGTCATTCCGTCGATGCAGGCGAGTCACCAAACCAGTGACATGTACTGGGCCGGTACGCGGCTCGGCGTGTCGCGGCTCCCGGGCGCCTATGCGTGGCGTTCACTCATCGACGCTGGCGTGGTCGTCCCCAACGGCAGTGATTTTCCGGTGGAGCAGCTGAATCCGATTATCTCATTTCACGCGTCCATTTCCCGACAGGACGCGGAAAATTGGCCCGCCGGTGGATGGTATCCCGAACAACGCATGACGCGAGACGAAGCGCTGCGCTCCATGACCATCTGGCCTGCGTACGCCGCCTTTCAAGAAAAAGAGCTCGGCTCGCTCTCGCCCGGTAAATACGCCGATTTTGTGGTCTTAGACCAAGACATCATGCGCGTGCCGGCGGAACTCGTGATGAAGACGCGCGTGCTCAGCACCTGGGTCGGCGGCAAAGTCGTGTACGAGCACAAGTAGTGGCCGCACCAAAGCGGGCCCTGTTCCTGATTCGCACGGCGATGATCACCGGCGTGCTCGCCTTTGCGGTGGCGGTGATCGTGACGCGCCGTCAGGGCGCCGTCACTGCTGCCACCGACCGCGCCGCATCACTGCGAATGATGGCACAAGTGGCCGCGCTGATCGCAGGCATTGCTGTCATGGCGATGCGGACTCGCCTCTCGGCCGTCGCACCGTCACGCGATAGCACCATGCGCATCGTCGCATGGGCGTGCGGAGAATTTGCTGCCATCTTCGGACTCGTGGCGGTGCTCCTCACCGGCGCCGACGCGGCCGCGGCGCCCGGGCTGACGGTGTTCGCGCTTTCGCTCGTCCTTTTCCCATTGCCCCGCGACTGACATGCTCAAGCCCGACGCCGTTGCCCTGCTCAAGCGCCTCCTCGACACGCCGGGTCCCTCCGGGTTCGAGTCGGCCCCCGCACGCGTGTGGCGCGACGAAGCGAGCACCTTCGCTGAGGTCACGGGCGACGTACACGGCAACTCGATTGCCGTCGTGAATCCCGGCGGCTCTCCCACGGTAATGCTCGCGGGCCACATCGACGAGATCGGCCTGATCGTCAACTGGATCGACGACGACGGATTTGTATACATCGGCCCGATCGGCGGTTGGGACCCGCAGGTGCTGGTGGGACAGCGTATCCGCTTCGCCGGACGCGACGGCGACGTGCTCGGCGTGGTCGGGAAAAAGCCGATTCACCTTATGAAAACCGAGGACCGCGAAAAAGCGTCAAAGATCACGGACCTCTGGGTGGACGTGGGCGCCTCCTCGCGTGCGCAAGCCGAGGCGAGGCTCTCCATTGGTGACGCGGGCGTCATCGATTCGCGCGCGCTCGATTTTCCCAACGATCGTATTGTGTCGCGTTCCATCGACGATCGCATCGGCGCCTTTGTGGTGCTTGAAGCGCTGCGGCGCTACGCCGCGGATCCGGGCGAGGCGCGCGTCGTGGCCGTCGCCACCACACAGGAAGAGATCGCCTATATGGGCGGCGGTGCCCTCGTGGCCGGCGCACGGGTGAACCCGGCGATGGCGATCGTCGTCGACGTCACCTTCGCCACCGATCACCCCTCCATGGAAAAGAAGGAACTCGGCGAGCACAAACTCGGCGGCGGGCCCGTGCTGACGCGCGGCTCAGTGGTCTCGCCGGTCGCGTTTCGTTTACTGCGCGACACCGCCGAGTCGCTACGTATGCCGTACAGCCTCCACGCCGCCGGTCGCGACACCAGCACGGACGCTGACGCGATTCACCTGGCGCGCGAGGGCGTCGCCACGGCATTGCTCTCGGTGCCGAACCGCTACATGCACTCGCCCAACGAGATGGTGAGTCTTGTGGATCTCGATCGCGCGGCCACGTTGATTGCCGCCGCGTGCAAGGCGGTCACGGTAACGACGGATTTTACGGCGCGCTAACGCAACAGCTCCGCGCGCTAATGCAACAGCTCGGCGCACGAGGCGCGGGTGCTGGCCGCCGCCAGAGACGCCGCCAGAGACGCCGCCAGAGACGCCGCCAGAGACGCCGCCAGAGACGCCGCCAGAGACGCCGCCATGCTGACGCGGCGGGATTTAGGCGGCGGAAGGACGCGGAGACGCCAGCGCCAATCGCGCGGCCTCCGCCACTTCTTTGTCGCGGTCGTTCTGCAACGACCGGAGCGTATTCGTGGCGTTCGGGGTGCGCGCCTCGGCCAGCGCGTGTACGGCAGCCACCCGCAACCCACCTTTTTTCTTCGTCTTGAATAATCCGCCGCCCGATTCCGTGGCTTTGATCAGCTTCTGCACCGAGTCCGGCGTCGCAATGCGCCCGAGCGCCGACAACAGCGCGAACTGCACCTCGAGCTGTTCTTCCTCGTCGATCGCCGCGCTGAGGAGCGTGGCGGAGCGCGTACTCTTGCGTGCAACGAGCGCGGCGATCGCGGCCAACCGAACGCTGGCCGATGAGTCGCCGAGCGCGCGCGCCAGCGCATCGAAGACAAACGCGGTGTCCGCGCGCGCGAGCGTACGCACCGCCGCACGACGCACCCGCTCGTCCACATGATTCAACAACTCGGCGATGGCCCGCTCGCTTTCCGCCGCGCCAAGATCGCCGAGCAGGAGCACCGCGTGCCGCACCATAAACCAGCGGGGGTCACTGAGCATTTGCGTGAGGGCGTCACGCACCCCTGGCAGTGCGACGAGCGCGGCGCGATACAGCTCGCGCTCGGCGTCCGCGCGGGCATTGATATACTGATCCGCGAGGGCGTCCACGCCGTCCTGCCCGAACCGATCGAGAATATGCGCGGCCATCGCCGCGCGCGCTGGATTGGTCGCCACAAGATTGGCAATTGGTCGCAGAAAATTCGGCTTCGTCAACCGACGCAGTGCCACGAGGAAGAACCGCCGCACCTCGATTTCGGTCATCTGCGCTTCGATTTCCTGAAGCGCTGCGCACACCAACGCGGCATCCACCACGCGCCCTTCGCGGAACGCCGTCTCCGCGAGGAACATCAAGTTGTCGAGCATTCCCGACGCCGCCTGTGGGTCGGTCGTCGAAGCTAACTGCAGCAGCGCCGCACGTTCGGCAGAGTCGGACGCGAACGCGTCGAGATTCACGGTGACCGCGGCGCGCGGCGCCTCACGTGGAGCCGTCGACGCCTCACGCTTGAGGCGCACCGTCGGCGCCTCAAACACCAGGAGTTGCCGCGATGCCTCCGGGCCATCGCTCCCGCTTCCGTCGGCGAGCAATCGCGCAATCGTGAGCACGTCCGCAGCCACCGCGTGCTTGACAATCTCAAGTTCGGCAATGCCGCGACGTCCAAACTGCTCGGTGAGTTGGCGGGCGCCGGAGAGCGCGTTTGGCAGTTCCACGTCGTTGACCATGAGCCGGCCGTCCGTCACCGCCAAACGCGCCGTCCCATGTTTCGACATCGTCACGACAGCGCGCAACGACGCCTTCTGCTCATCCACGGAGTCCGGCTCGTGGATCAACAGCCAGACGAGGCGAGCGAAATGACGGGCGAGAGTAAGGGCGTTGTCCATGCGTCGTCGGAGGGCCATGCTGGTGTCACCTGCAACACTCGCATAACATAAGCGGAATCTCCGGTTCACACTACAGTGTCGCGCGCCCCAGCGACTAGGCACCACCCCGTCACCACCCGTCACCACCCGTCACCACCCGTCACCACCCGTCACCACCCGTCACCACCCGTCACCACCCGTCACCACTCGCCGCTCGAGACGCCGTGCCGCTGCACGCTTGGTCCAGCGCCCGTCACACCGTTCCGCTCCCAGACGGGCATCGCTTTCCGATCGCCAAGTACCAGAAACTCCGCGACGCCGTACTCGACGCCGGACTGGTACCACTGAGCCATCTCCACGACCCCGCCCGCGTGGCACACGAGGATCTACTGCGCGTGCACACCACCGCGTGGGTCGATTCGGTTGAACAGGGTACGCTCGACGCCGCCGCCGTCCGACGCGTGGGGTTCCCGTGGTCTCCGCTTCTCGTCGAACGCGCATTCCGCGCGGTTGGCGGCACCTGCGAGGCAGCACAAGCCGCGCTCCAACACGGAGTCGCCGTGAATCTCGCCGGTGGCACCCATCACGCGTTTGCCACGCACGGCGAGGGCTTTTGTGTCTTCAACGATGTCGCAGTCGCCGTGCGCATGTTGCAAGCGCGGCGCGACACGCGGACGCAACGCGCGGCCATCATCGACCTTGACGTGCATCAGGGCAATGGCACGCACGCCATCTTTGCCGACGACGCCGACGTGTTCACCTTCTCGATGCACGGCGGCCGCAACTATCCATTTCGCAAAGTCCCCGGCTCGCTGGACATCGAACTTCACGACGGCGCCGGCGACGACGCGTATCTCACACTTCTCGCAGAGCACTTGCCGCGTGTCCTCGAGCGCGCCAAGGCTGATGTCGTGTTCTACCTCGCCGGCGCCGACCCACACGAGGGCGACGCACTGGGTCGCCTCGCCCTCACCTTCGATGGACTCCAGCGGCGCGACACCATGGTGCTGAACGCCTGCCGTGAGATCGGACTTCCGGTGTGCGTGACAATCGCCGGTGGCTATGGTCGCAACATCGACGACACCGTGCGCGTGCATGTCAACACCGTTCGCATCGCCGCGACATTCGTGTAATCGGTTAGGATTCCGCCATGTCTCCCTCCGCCATTCCCGCACCGCGCATCCACGGCTTCACGCAGGGCACCAACACGCCCCTCTACTGGTGTCGCTACGGCACCGCGGGGGCGCCGCCTGTCGTCGTACTGCACGGCGGCCCCGGTGCGCACCACGACTACCTGCTCCCGCAACTGCTCGACCTCGCCGACACCTATGATCTGCTCTTTTACGATCAACGTGGCGGCGGCCAATCCAAGACCGATGATCGCACGCCCATCACATGGCACACCCACGTGACCGACCTCGCTGCGGTACTCGCAGAACTCGAACCCGCGCCGCCGACGATCCTCGGCTATTCCTGGGGCGGCATGCTCGCGCTACTCTACGCCGTGGAGGCCGCCTCTGGGCGCGTCACCCCGGCCCCCGCGCGTCTCGCCCTGATAGACCCTGCACCACTCTCGAGGCAGTGGCGCACGGAATTCGAAGCCGAGTTTGCGCGCCGCCAGCTGAGCGCCGAGGTGCAGACCCTTCGTGACGCCCTCACCGCATCGGGGCTCCGAGAGACCGACCCCGCGGCGTATCGCCAGCGCACCTTCGAACTGAGCGTGGCCGGCTACTTTGCCGATCCACGCCGAGCGACTGACCTGACCCCCTTCCGCGTCACGGGGCGGGTGCAGCAATCCGTCTGGGAAAGCCTTGGGGAGTTCGATCTTATTCCGGACCTCGCCAAGGTGCCTTACGACGTCCAGATTATCCACGGACGGCAGGATCCGATCCCACTGGAGTCCTCCGAAGCCGCCGCCCGCGCCCTCAGGGCGGAGTTGGTGGTGCTGGAGGACTGCGGACACGTACCTTATGTTGAAGCACATGGCTCCCTGATGGCCGCGCTGAGGCGGTTCCTCCGGCGACCGGATGCCGTCTAACAACGCCGCCGATACGACCAGACAGCACACCCCCCATGGCCTCTTACGACGAAATCTCGCAACCGCATTTGGCCACCATCGACAGCGAAGGTCGACGGTACAACGTCACCGTGCGCGTCGGCTACGACGGCGTGGAGTACGTGGGCCGGCTCTGGTTCGCCGACGAATCGTGGGATGACCTTGGCCTTCCCGACCGCGGCGCGCTCCCCGGACGCACCAGGGACGAGGTGCTCGAGGCGGCGCATCGCCTGACCACCGAAGATCTGATCAAGCGCCATCGGCGCGCCCTGTCTGAGAAACGGCGTTTCCACGGACTGCGGAAAGCCACGGACGACATCTTGGCCAAGATCCGCTATCTCAATCAAGTCGCCATCTCCATGCGCGCCGGGCTCCTCGACGTTGAGGGCGCCGCGCAGGAAATCGACCTCACGGAGAAGCAGCTGCACTCCCTCATCGATCGGCTCGCCGCATTCGCGGGCATCGAAGACTGATCGTGGCCTGACGCGTGCCACTGCCGCACGCTGCCCACCTCATTGCTGAGCTCCACGCCCTGCTCGAACTGCAGAGCGCGGACCCGCACACGCCCGCCGTTGCCCTGGCCATCGCCGAACTCGAACGCGACGGCGAGTGCACCCTGCTCGACCGACTGCGTGAGTCCACGCCCGAAGGACTCTTTGAGATGTTGCGGATTCCGGGGCTCGGCCCCTCGCGCATCCACCGCTTACACCAAGGACTCGGCATCGACTCGCTGCAGGGGCTCGAAGCCGCTGCGCGCGATGGCCGTCTTGCGAGACTCCCGCGATTTGGAAGCGCGATGGCGGAGCAAATCCTTCGCGGCATCAGCGGATTACGCGAGACGGGCACGGCGTTTCTGCTCCCACACGCCAGCGCCGAAGCCGAGCGCCTGTTGGCGATGGTGCGCGCCCATCCCGCCGTGCAGCGCGCGGCCGTGGCCGGCGCCGTCCGGCGGCGCTGCGAAGTGGTGCACGACCTCGACATCGTCGCCGAGTGCCTCGGCGATCCGATTGCCGTGGCCACACGGGTCGCGCGCGGCGACACCGTGCGGTCCTCGCTGGGGCATGGGTCGGCGCGCGTCACCATCCGGTTCATCGACGGTACTCGCCTCAACCTCCACTGCGTACCAGCGCGTGAGTTCGTGGTGGCACTCTGGCGCGCGACCGGCAATGAATCGCACGTCGCGTCGGTGGTCACCCACGCATCCGCCATGGGGTTCCGGCTGGGCGAGGTGCTCACGGACGCGCTCGGCAACACCGTATCACTCGCTGATGAACCCGCGCTCTACGCCGCCATGGGCCTCGCCTATGTGCCCCCCGAAATGCGCGAGGGACTCGGCGAAACCAATGCCGCCGCGTCACGCACGCTGCCGACGCTCGTCACCCTGGCCGACCTGCGCGGCGTCCTGCACTGCCACTCGCAATACTCCGACGGCGGCACGACGATCGCCGAACTGGCCGACGACGCCAAGCGCCGCGGCTGGTCATACATCGGCATCAGCGACCACTCGCAGTCGGCATTTTACACGGGCGGCCTGATGCGCGAGTCCATTGATCGCCAGCACGCGGAAATCGACGAGCTCAATGCACGCCTCGACGGCATGCGCGTCCTGAAAGGGATCGAGGCGGACATTCTTCCCTCGGGCGATGTCGACTACCCCACCGAGGAGAACGACGGCTTCGACTACGTCATTGCGTCGGTGCACTCGCGATTCGGCATGAACGAAGTCCAGATGACCGAACGCGTCCTCAAGGCGCTCGACGACCCGCGCGTGACCATCCTTGGGCATCCCACGGGCCGACTGTTACTCACGCGCGAGGCATACCCGATCGACATGCAGGCGGTACTCGCCAAAGCTGGCGCCGATGGTGTGGCCGTGGAACTCAATGCCGATCCGCACCGCCTCGACCTCGATTGGCGCCTCTGCCGCGACGCACGCCGCCATGGCGTGCGCATTGAGATCGGCCCCGACGCGCATTCGCGCCAAGGCCTCGACCACGCGGCGCTCGGCGTGGACATCGCCCGCAAGGGATGGCTGACCGCGAGCGACATTCTCAACGCCGGTGACGCCGACGCCGTGCTCGATTTTTCTCGCCGCCGCCGCGCGCGCGCGGTGGCCGCACACTAAGGCGACGCATGTCACCCCATCGCAAATCGTCGGCACGAAGCAAAGGCCGCCCCATGGGCGCCGCCGCGCTGTTCTCGCACGCGGCAGAAATCGAACGGCGACTGCTCGTGGAATATCCCGACGCGCACTGCGAACTCGACTTTGCGACACCACTGCAACTGCTCGAGGCCACCATCCTGAGCGCGCAGTGCACGGACAAGCGTGTCAACATGGTCACTCCGGAGCTGTTCAAGCGATATCCCAGCGCCGCAGCGCTCGCCGACGCCAATATGGACGAGCTTGAAACGGTCATTCGCAGCACGGGCTTCTACCGGAACAAAGCCAAGAGCCTCGTGGGCATGGCGCAGGCGCTGGTGGACGATCACGGCGGCGAGGTTCCGCGCACGATGGCGGAACTCATCAAGCTCCCTGGTGTGGGGCGCAAGACCGCGAACGTTATTCTCGGCAATGCCTTCGGCCTCAACGAAGGGATCGTTGTGGACACGCACGTGGCACGGCTCGCCACGCGCTTTGGCTTCACCGACGAAACCGATCCAGTAAAAGTGGAGAAGGCGCTCCTTCCGTTGTTCCCCAAAGATTCGTGGACGAAGTTTTCGCACCTGCTCATCTGGCACGGCCGCCGCACCTGCGACGCCCGTAAGCCACGATGCGAGGGATGCTCGCTCCGCGACATCTGCCCGTCTGCGGACGTATGAGGACGGTGCACACCCCACCGACGACCGCACGATCGGTCGCCCGCGCGTCGCGGACGGCAGGCCTCGTGGCGGCAATCGCGGCACTGCTCGTGGCCGCGGCGTGCGCATCGTCGCCGCCGACACCCGAGCCCGTGCCTGCCGCGCCTTCCTCAGCCGTCGTGCCGACGGGAAGCGACATGTGCTACCTCACCGTCGCCGATGCGGTAAAGAATCCGCGACTCGAGGTTGAGCGCGTGCCCGCACCCGTGAAGATGGATCCGCCGATCTTCAAACCGCCGTATCCGCGGGGCGTGTTTGGCAAAGGGAACTACATGGAGCTCGCCTGGGAGGTCCTCGTGGACACCCTCGGAAAGCCCGATATGTCCACCTTCGTCGTGCTCAAAGCGTCGCATCCGTGGTTTGCGACGCAGGCGCAGAAGGCGGCCACGAAATGGACCTTTACGCCGGCCGAAAAGGGTGGCTGCAAAGTGCCCCGCTTCTATAAATTCGGTATCAGTTCGGGCCCCAAGCCCGCCAAATCGCCCTGAGTGAGCGGCACCGCCCGTCGCATCGTGCGCCGAGGCGTTCCACGCACTAGAATTCCTCCCATATGACCAAGACTGCTACGTTCGAAACCAACATCGGCACCATCGTGGCCGAACTCTACGAGACGGACGCCCCGATCGCGGCCGCCAATTTTGAGAAACTCGCCAACGCGGGCTTCTACGACGGACTCAAGTTCCATCGCGTCATCCCTGAGTTCGTGGTGCAGGGTGGCTGCCCGAATACCGGCAAGGACCCCAAGGGCCCCCCAGGCAGCGGCGGCCCGGGCTGGACCATCAAGTGCGAAACCAAGGACAATCCGCGTACCCACACGGTGGGCGCGCTCTCGATGGCGCACGCTGGCAAAGACACCGGCGGGAGCCAGTTCTTCATGGTGCTGAGCGAAGACAACACTCGGCATCTCAACGGCGTGCACACGGTGTTTGGTCAGATCACCAGCGGCATTGACGTGATGAAGAAGATCAAGCAGAACGATTCCATGACGACCGTGCGCGTCGCGTAACGCGTCGCCTTCGCTTCTTTCTTCGAGGATTGTCTCATGTCCGGCAACCATCATCCCTCCGATCGTACCGCGGCCTTTACGGGCCTCATCGTTGGCGCCGTTGCGATTGGCATCATGCTGTACGGCATCGTGCTCTTGACCAACGCGCAATACGCCAAGGAAGCCGGGGCGCCCAAGCCCACGGCAAGCGCTATCAGGTAGCGCCGTGACCGCTCCAACGCAGGAACGTGATCGCCCCTCGGCCAGTGGTCGGGGGGCGGTTTTTTTTGCGATCGTGGCGTCACCTGCCGCGCGGTTGCCGTTGGCGGTCCTCGCCTCCCTCGTGGTGGGAGCCATGGTTCGGATCTTCGACGCCACGCTCTCGGACCGCGTCTGGTTGTTGGCGCTGGTGCTCACGGGAGCACCCGTCACCTGGAAAACGCTGCGCGGCTTGTTCGGCGGTCACTTTGCGGCCGATGTCGTGGCGATGCTCGCGATCGTCACGGCCGTCGTACTGCGCCAGCCGATTGCCGGCCTCGTCATTGTGCTCATGCAGACCGGCGGCGAGTTGCTCGACGCCTACGCCGAAGGCCGCGCCTCCGATGCGGTGCGTGAGTTGGAACGCGCGGCGCCGCGGGTGGCGCATCGCGTGCGCGGCGAGACCACCGAAGACATAGAAGCCGACGCCATTGTCCCTGGCGATGTGCTCCTCGTGCGTCCCGGCGAAATGGTCGCCTGCGACGGCATCATCGCCGACGGCGCGTCGCATATCGACGTCGCGCGCCTCACCGGCGAGCCGTCGCCGGAGTTCGTGACCGCCGGTTCAGTGGTGCGCTCCGGATCGGTCAATCAAGAATCCGCGTTTCGGCTGCGCGCGACCGCACCGGCGCGCGATAGTCTGTACGCGCGCATTGTGGAACTCGTGCGCAGCGCGCAGGCTGAAAAATCGCCCATTCAGCGCCTCGCCGACCGCTACGCCATTTGGTTCACGCCGGTCACCATCGTCGCGTGCGCGCTCGCCTGGTTCCTCTCCGGCGATGCGTTGCGCGTGCTCGCCGTGCTTGTCGTGGCCACCCCCTGCCCGCTGATTCTCGCGACGCCGGTGGCGATCATCAGTGGCATCAACCGTGCGGCGCGGCACCAGATCATCGTCCGCACGGGGAGCGCCCTCGAGCAAATCGGCTCCGTCGACGCAGCCGTCTTCGATAAAACCGGTACGCTGACGATCGGCTACCCAGAGCTCTCCGAGCTCCGCCCAGCCGATGGGTTTGACGAGGCCACGCTGCTCTCACTGACCGCTGGCGTGGAGCACGCGAGCGGGCATTTATTGGCTCGCACCACCGTGCTCGCCGCACAGGCGCGCGGGTTGCGCGTGCCCGAAGCGCGCGACTCTATCGAGACACCCGGACGCGGCATTTCGGGCACCGTGGAAGGGCGACGCGTGTCGGTCGGTTCTTTGCGCTACGTGGCGGCCACGCAGCCCAACGCAGCGTCGGGGCTGGCCGCGTTGCACGAAGAGGGCGCCGGACTCCGTGCGTATGTAGCCGTCGATGGAGCGGCCGCCGGAGAGCTTCGGTACGCCGACCATGCACGCGAAGGGCTCCCCGCCTTTTTTGCGCGCCTCAAAACGTTTGGCGTGAACCGAACCGTGTTGCTCTCCGGCGACCACGAAAAGAACGTCGCAGAGATCGCCCGTGCCCTCGGCATCTCCGAAGCACGCGGCGATATGCTCCCCGACCAAAAAGTAGCCGTCGTGAAGGAGTTGCTCGCCGCTGGGCACAAAGTGTTGATGACCGGCGACGGCACCAACGACGCCCCCGCGCTGAGCGCCGCCACGGTTGGCATTGCCCTCGCGGCCCACGGCGGCGGCATCACTGCAGAAGCCGCCGACATCGTGCTCCTCGCGGACGACGTCACCCGAGTGGCCGATGCAATCGCCATCGGCCGACGCGCCACGCAGATCGCGCGGCAAAGCATCTTCGCGGGACTCCTGCTGAGCGGCGCTGCGATGGTCGTCGCCGCACTGGGGTACATCCCGCCGACCATCGGAGCGCTCCTGCAAGAGGCCATCGATATCGCGGTCATCCTCAACGCGCTCCGAGCAGGAACTGGACCGGCGTCAGATATTCCCTGACAGTCGGTTCAACATCTGCGGATTGCCCATCACCGGTATCTCTCCTTTCTTTTGGGCTGTCCTTCCGCGGAGCTTCCTTACCATATGAACGCGCGTCTCGATACCTTCTCGTACGACGACGATATCGTACGAAAGTTCCTGTTCGCGACCATCATTTTTGGTCTCGTCGGGTTCCTCGTCGGCCTCATCGTTGCCCTGCAACTGGCGAACCCGGCATTCAACTTTGGCCCGATTCTGACCTTCGGGCGGTTGCGGCCGTTGCACACGAATGCGGTGATTTTCGCATTCGCGGGCAACGCCTGGTTCTGCGGAGCCTACTACTCCACGCAGCGTCTGCTCAAGACGCGCATGTGGAGCGATGGCCTCAGTAAATTCCACTTCTGGGGCTGGCAGGCGATCATCGTCGCGGCAGCCATTACGCTCCCCTTGGGCTATACCCAAGCCAAGGAGTACGCCGAGCTGGAATGGCCGATTGACATCGCCATCGCGGTGGTGTGGGTGGCCTTCGCCATCAACTACTTCATGACGCTGTCCAAGCGCCGCGAACGCCACATCTACGTGGCGATCTGGTTCTTTATTGCGTCGATCATCACGGTGGCCGTACTGCACATCTTCAACAACCTGTCCATTCCGGTTGGGCCGTTGAAGAGCTACTCGATTTACGCGGGTGTGCAGGACGCCTTCATGCAGTGGTGGTACGGCCACAACGCCGTCGCGTTCTTCCTCACGACGCCGTTCCTCGGCCTGATGTACTACTTCATGCCGAAGGCCGCAGAACGACCGGTCTTCAGCTACAAACTCTCGATTCTGCACTTCTGGTCGCTGGTCTTCTTGTACATCTGGGCCGGCCCGCACCACCTGCACTACACCGCGCTCCCCGACTGGGCGAGCACGCTCGGCATGGTCTTCTCGGTGATGCTGATTGCCCCGAGCTGGGGCGGCATGATCAACGGCCTGCTCACGCTGCGTGGCGCCTGGCATAAGGTGGTCGAGGAACCGGTACTCAAGTTCTTCGTGCTTGCGGTCACGGCCTACGGCATGAGCACGTTCGAAGGCCCGATGCTCTCCATCAAGTCGGTGAACGCGCTCGCGCACTATACCGACTGGATCATTGCCCACGTGCACACCGGCGCGCTCGGCTGGAACGGATTCCTGACGTTCGGCATGATCTACTGGCTCGCACCGCGCCTTTTTCAGACGCAGCTCTACAGCAAGAAACTGGCGGAGACCCATTTCTGGGTGTCCACCTTCGGCATTCTGCTGTATGTGGCCTCGATCTACAGCGCCGGCATTACGCAGGGGCTGATGTGGCGTGCCTTTGACGAGACGGGGCGTCTGCAGTTCCCCGACTTCATCGAAACCACGATGCGCTTGATGCCCATGTATTGGGTGCGCGTCGCGGGTGGCACGTTGTTTATCATCGGTGCGTTGATCTTCGCCTACAACATCCTGATGACGTGGCGTCGGCGTCCCGCGGCCTACGAAGTGCAAGTGGTCACCGCAGCACCGCTCAGCGCCCAGCCGGCACCGCATCATGCGCCGGCCTCTGGCGGAGCGTTCGCTCGGTTCATTGGCATGGGGTGGCACCGCAAGTGGGAAGCCGCGCCGCTCCTCTTCACGGTGATGGTGGTGGTCGCCGTGCTGGTGGCGTCGCTGTTCGAAATCATCCCGACGTTCCTCATCAAGTCGAACGTCCCGACGATCGCGAACGTCAAGCCCTACACACCGCTCGAACTTGCCGGCCGCGATCTCTACATCCGCGAGGGCTGCTTCAACTGCCACTCGCAAATGATCCGTCCGTTCCGGTACGAAACCGAGCGCTACGGCGATTACTCCAAGCCCGGCGAGTCGGTGTACGATCATCCGTTCCTGTGGGGCTCGCGCCGCATCGGACCCGACCTCGCGCGCGAAGGGGGCAAGTATCCCGCCCTCTGGCACGTGCGGCACATGGAAGATCCGCGCTCGCTCTCGCCCAAGTCCATCATGCCGGCGTATCCGAGCCTGCTCACGAACCCCATCGACTTCGGCGGTATTCAGAAACGTGTTGACGCGATGGCCATGCTCGGCGTGCCCTATGGCGAGGCCGTGAACAAGGCCGAGCAGATGGCGCGTGATCAGGCCCAGGCAGTGGCCACCGACGTTCAGAAGAATGGTGGACCGGCCGGATTGCAGGACAAGGAAATCACGGCGCTCGTCGCGTATCTCCAGCGCCTCGGCACCGATATCAAGAAACCCGCCGGCGTCGCAGTGGCGCCGGTCCCGGCGAAGGCCGGGGGCAACTGATCGTGCGCAGTCTCGCAGACGTCGTGGGCGCGTCCGGACTCTCCGGCTACGCGATCGTGGCGTTGATCCTGTTCTTTCTCGCCTTCGTCGCCGTGGCGATCAATCTGCTCCTGCCGTCGCGCTCCGCTCTCTATGAGCGCGCCGGCAGGATGCCACTCGACGACTTGAACCCCCAGACTCCTCGCGAGCCCTGAGGCTACCCAATGACGAAAGCTGGTGAAGATCGCCCCATCATGGACCACGAGTACGACGGCATTCAGGAGTTCGACAATCCGATGCCGCGCTGGTGGCTCCTCCTGTTCCTCGTGACCGTCATCCTCGTGCCGGTGTACTATTTCGCGCCGGGCGACATCGGTGCTGGCGCCAAAAAAGCAGAAGTGTATGACCGGGAAATGGCCGCCTTCGCGGCGGCGCATCCCAATCAGGGCGGCGTGAACGTGACGCCGGAACAAATGGCCGCTATCGTGGCGGACAAAGCGGAAGTCGAAAAGGGGAAGGCGCTGTTCAGCACGAACTGCGTCAGCTGCCATCGCGCCGACGGCGGCGGGCTCATCGGCCCCAACCTCACCGACGACTTCTGGATTCACGGCAGCTCGCCCGTGGAAATTCATACCACGATCGACCAGGGCGTGTTGGCCAAAGGCATGCCGCAGTGGGGAAAGCTGCTGAAACCCGAGCAAATCAATTCCCTCTCGGCGTACGTGGTATCGTTGCATGGTACCAACCCCGCCAATCCAAAGGCGCCGGACGGTGTGCTCGCCACGTCAGCTCCGGCTGCTCCCGCCGCCACCACGCCCACAACAGCCTCTGACCCAACAAAGAAGCCGTGACCGCACCAGCCCCCACTGAGCGCGTCCTCGCCACGCTGAACGCTGACGGATCCAGACGGTGGATCCGGCCCAAACTCTCCAAGGGCAAGCTCTGGCAAAGACGTCGCTCGGTGGCTTTTGGGCTGATGGTACTCTTCCTCGCGATTCCGCACTTTCGGCTCAACGGCAAACCGTTGATGCTGCTCGACCTCCCGCGGCGCGAGTTCACGTTGTTCGGCACCACCTTTCTGCCGACCGACACTCTGCTTCTGATGCTCCTCGGCATCAGCCTGCTCATCGGCATTTTCCTGCTCACGGCGCTCTACGGACGCGTCTGGTGCGGATGGGCCTGCCCGCAGACCGTGTACATGGAGTTTCTCTTCCGTCCCATTGAGCGCTGGCTCGAGGGCGGGTGGGGCGGCTCTCGGCAGATGGACAAGCAACGGCAACACTTCCATCCGCGTCGCCTCGCCAAGTACGCCATCTACGCCGTGCTCGCCGCGATCCTCGGCAACACATTCCTCGCCTACTTCGTGGGCACCGACGCGTTGCAACACTGGATGCTCTCGTCGCCATACGAAGAGCCGGTGCCGTTCGTGGCGATGGCCGTGGTGACGCTGATGGTCTTTCTCGACTTCACCTGGTTCCGTGAGCAAACGTGCCTCGTCGCCTGTCCCTACGGGCGCTGGCAGGCCGTGCTGCTCGACAAACAATCGCTGATTGTCGCGTACGATCCTGCGCGAGGGGAGCCGCGCCGCGCGCCCAAGAAAGGACTGCCCATCGCCGGTGCGTCCGCCGGCGACTGCGTGGACTGCAACGCCTGCGTGAACACCTGCCCCACCGGCATCGATATTCGCGACGGACTGCAGATGGAGTGTATTCACTGCACCCAGTGCGCCGACGCCTGCGACACGGTCATGCGCAAAGTCGGCAAGCCCGAAGGACTCGTTCGTTATACGTCCAAGGAAGCGCTCGAGGGCCACATTCGGCACTTCATTCGCCCGCGGACCGTGCTCTACCCATTGGCCTTCGCGCTGTTCTTTGGCGGATTTATTTACGCGCTTGAGACGAAGTCCAAAGCGGACGTCACGATCCTTGGCGCCATCGGGCAGCCCTTCTCCCGTGAACCCGACGGCTCGGTGGTGAATCAGGTCCGTGTGAAAATCGCGAATCGTTCCAACGGCGTCCGTCGCTACACCGTTGAGTTACTCGATGCTGACGACGCAAAGCTGATCGCGCCGGAGCTCCCGCTGACGCTCACGAACGGCAAGAACGCCGCCACGAGCCTGTTCATCATCATGCCCGAGTCGGCGTTCCACAACGGCACGCACCGCATGACCCTGCGCGTCACGGACGATGCCGGATTCTCGCAGCTGATTCCCTGGCGTCTGCGTGGGCCGGACGAGCACGAACGCGAATCCCGAGAGCATAAGTGATGAAGAAAGGATGGTATTGGCCGTGGTTCGTCGGCACGCTCTTGACGGCCACCGCGGTGAGTCAGGGTTGGATGTACTGGACCGCCACGCACGATGCGTCGATGGCCATCGAGCCGGACTACTACAACAAGGGCGTCGCCTACGACTCCGTGGTTGCACAGCGCGACGCCAGCGCGCGGCTCGGGTGGAAGATCACACTCGCGGCCGGCGCGCTCGGCAATCGTACCTCGGATGTCGGCATCATCCTGAGCGACTCCGCTGGTGCGCCGATCACGGGCGCGCATGTGACAGTTGCGGCGATCAACAACGTCGTCGGCGCGCGCCACGTAGAATCGGCGCTCTCGGAACGCGGTCAAGGACGCTATGGCGCGCTGCTCACACTCGACCGTCCCGGGCTCTGGGAGTTTCAGATTGAAGTAGTGCGTGGCCGCGACCGGTTTGCCGTCGATCTGCGGGCCGATGTCTCGGTCGCCGCGACACCGGCCGCGCCGGCGCGGTGATCGCGCTCATCGCATCCGTTTTTGTCGCAGCGTTGCTCGGCAGTGCTCACTGCGCGGGCATGTGCGGCGGACTGGCCTGCTTCGTCGCTGGCACTGGCCCGACGAGTGCTCGCGCCACATTCGGCTATAACGCGGGACGGCTCGCCGCCTACGCGGCACTCGGCGCCATCGCTGGAGCGGCCGGCGCAGGATTCGATCGCGCTGGCGAAATCGCCGGCATCGCGCGTCCCGCCGCCATCGTGGCGGGTTCGCTCATGATCATCTGGGGCGCCTCCACCGCGCTCGTCGCCGCCGGAGTGCGAATGCCCACGCTCGGAGTGCCGCCCTTCATGCGGGCGGCACTCGCCCGTGCGCTGAAGGCCGTCCGTGCGCGCGATCCGCTCGCCCGTGGATTCACACTTGGGGTGCTGACACCACTCCTTCCGTGCGGCTGGCTCTATGCATTTGTCGCCACTGCCGCCGCGGCGGGCACCGCCACCAGCGGGGCGATTGTGATGGCCGCGTTCTGGCTCGGCACCGTCCCCGCGATGGCCGCGCTCGGACTCGGAGCGCAATCGCTGCTCGGGCCGCTGCGGAAGCGCTTGCCTGCCGTCACCGCCGCGGCGATGGTTGTATTCGGTCTACTCACCGTTGTCGGCAAGTTCGGCCCTCCGGCCATGCACGCCCACCAACACGAAGCCCCCACGCATGGTCAGTAGCGTTCGCGCGGAACAACCGACCACGGAGCGCACGGAACTCATCGCGTGCGCCCACTGCGGTCTTCCGGTCCCTCCCGGATTCCTCGAACCCAGTGCGCCGCGGCAGTACTGTTGCGCCGGATGTAGCACCGCCTGGTCGCTCATTCACGAGCACGGGCTCGAAGATTACTACTCGTTCGTGGAACGCCGCGAAGGACCCGTCGCGGTGAGCGGACGTTCGTTCGAAGAGTTTGACCACGACGCATTCCGTGAGCTGTACGTGACGCCGCGTACCGACGGCCTCGTCGAAACGGATCTCTACCTCGAACGCGTGCACTGTGCGAGTTGTGTGTGGCTCGTGGAGAAGATGCCGCTCGCCATTCCGGGGGTGGCGCGCGCCGACCTCGATGTGGGGCGCGCGCTCGCCCACATCGTGTGGGATGCCACCAAGACGCCGCTCTCACAGATCGCCGGCTTCCTCGACCGCCTCGGATATCCGCCGCATCCGTACCGCGGCGGCAAAGCCGATGAACTACGCAAGCGCGAAGACCGTGCGTCGCTGACGCGCATCGGCGTGGCCGGCGCCATCGCGGCCAATGTGATGATGATCGCGATTGCGATCTACGCGGGCTGGTTCGGCGGCATGGATCCCGTGTTCCACCGCTATTTCCGCTGGTGGAGTTTTCTGTTGACCACCCCAGCCGTGCTCTGGCCTGGGCGGGTGTTCTTTGTGAGCGCATGGGGCGCGCTCCGCCAACGCGCGTTGCATATGGACGTGCCCATCGCACTCGCCATTGGCGTGGGATATTTACGCGGCTCGTGGAATACGATGCGCGATGCGGGCCCGATCTATTTCGATGGCGTGGCCACGCTCATTTTCCTGCTACTCGTCGGACGGTTTCTGCAGCAACGGGCGCAACGCGCCGCCGCCGATTCCGCCGAACTTCTCTTTTCGCTCGCGCCATCCACGGCGCGCGTGGTAGACGGCGAGCAGATTCGCGAAGTCCCCACGCAAGCGGTGCTCCCCGGTGTCACACTTGATGTGCGCGCGGGCGACACCCTCGCCGCCGACGGCGTGGTACTGACCGGTCGCTCGTCGATGGATCTCTCGCTCCTCTCTGGCGAATCGCGACCGGTGGCCGTCGCCGAAGGCGCCGAGGTGTACGCGGGCACCATCAACCTGAGCGCCCCGCTCCGCGTGCGCGTCACCAGTGCCGGCGAGCAGAGCCGACTCGGCCGCATTCTCAAAGACGTGGAAGACAGCGCCCGCCGCCGCGCCCCCGTGGTGCGACTCGCGGACCGCATGGCCGGCGGATTCATTGCCGCCGTCATCGCGCTCGCGACACTCACCTTTCTGATTTGGGTGCGCAAAGACACCTCCAGCGCTATCGACAATGCGATTGCGATGCTCGTGGTGACCTGCCCGTGCGCGCTCGCCCTTGCAACGCCATTGGCCATCACCGTGGCCATTGGGCGCGCCGCGCAACAAGGCATTCTCGTGAAGGGTGGCGACGCACTTGAGCTGCTCGCCAAGCCGTCGCGCCTCATCCTCGATAAAACCGGCACGCTCACCGAAGGCCGCATGCAGCTCGTGCAGTGGGACGGCCCCGACGATCTTCGCGCGGCGGTGCTCGCGGTGGAACAGCACTCCCGTCACCCCGTGGCATCTGCATTCCTCCGCGCGTGGGGCGATCCCACGCAGATCGCGAGTGATGTGCGCGAAACTATTGGTGGTGGGCTCGACGGCGTCGTCAATGCGCGCCGCGTGGTGATCGGCAAACCATCGTTCGTGCTCGAGCGGGCCTCTGGCACCGCCGAACAGTTTGCCCCGCTCGACGACGCACTCACCCCCGTGCTCGTGGCCGTCGACGGCGTGGTGGTCGCGCGCGCCGGTTTCGGCGATCCGCTGCGCGAAGGCACCAAGGAGGCGCTCGACACGCTGCGGGCCGCCGGCTGGCGCATCGGCATTCTCAGCGGCGACGATCCGCGCGTCGTCGCCGCCACCGCACGTGCCCTCGGGATTCCGCAACACGAATGCCGAGGCGGCGCGTCACCCGAAGACAAACGCGCGACCATCGAAGACGCAGCGCGCTCGGGAACCGTCGTCATGGTGGGCGATGGTGTGAACGATGCCGCCGCGATTGCCGCCGCGTCCGTCGGCGTGGGGGTGCGGGGCGGTGCCGAAGCCTGCCTCGCCGCCGCCGATGTCTTCCTCACCCGCGCAGGGCTCGTCCCGTTCCTCGAACTCCAAACCGGTGCGCGACGCACCGTGACGTTGATCCGGCTTGGCATTGGGTTCTCGCTGTTCTATAATCTGGTCGGTGCCGCCCTCGCCCTCACGGGGGTCATGGATCCGCTCATTGCGGCCATCGTGATGCCGGTCAGTTCCCTGAGTGTTGTTATCGCGGCTTGGCGCGGCCGCACCTTCACCGGAGCCACCACGTGAGTGTCCTCTACGTGCTTGTCCCGCTCGCGCTACTGCTGGTCATCGGCTTTGTGGTGGCGTGGGTGTGGAGCGCCCGCGACGGGCAGTTCGACGACCTGCAGACGCCGGCGCTCCGCCCGCTCCTCGACGACAAACCAGAGCGTCGCCCCGCGGCTGAGGCAACGCGGTCCACTGACCCGTCGTCCGCTGGCTAGCGGGCAGCACGCACACCTCAACCGGCGTATCTTTCCTTCGTGACGCGCCTCTCCCCCCGCCGGTCGACGTCACCGGCTTTAGACTTTCCTGGCACCGCGTGGCGATTCTTTTTCTCTGGACTCGCCTTTCTCGCGGTCGCCGGTGCCGTGGCGTTCGCGTCCATTCGTCAACTGCGCAACGATGCCGCGCTCGTCACACAGTCGAGCCAGATTCTTGCCGTCCTCGCCAGCGTCGACGGTGAATTGACCAAAGCCGGATCGGCGCGCCGTGGCTTTTCGCTCGTGCGCGACAGCAACTTCGTGCGGCAGTACCGGTCGTCGCGCGATCACGTCGACTTTCTGTTTGAAGAACTCAAAGAGTCCACCAGCGACGCCTCCGCGAGGACCCGCGATCACACGCGGCATCTGAGGGACGCCGCCGTCCAGCGTCTCGACCTGATGGCCGTATCCATTCAGGACGTCGCCAACGGCCGCGAGGCGCCGCTGGAACTGCTCCCCAACGATGCCAACGCCCGCACGATTCGCGACGAACTCAACGAACTCGTTGGCGAAGAGCGGCGCCTGCTCGCCGCGCGCGAAGGACGCGCCGAGCTCACCGAAATCGCCGCCGAAACATCGATGGCCGGTGGCTTCACGCTCGCTCTCGCGCTCTTTTTTCTGGCCTGGCGGCGCTCCGTCCGCTCAGCGCTCCAGCGCGATGAGTCGGAACGGCTCCTCGCCGAACGCGCCCTCGAACTTGATGTCGCCAACCGGCAACTCGAGCAACTGCTCTTTGCCGCTTCGGGACGACTCCAAGATCCGCTCCGTGCTATTCAAGACGCCGCCCTTTCAATTGCTCGACAGGCCGGCTTGCAGCAGTCCGAGCGTGCGCCAGCGATGGCGCAGCTGAGCGAAGGCGCCTCACGCATGAGCCGCATCGTCTCCGACCTGCGCACCTATGCACAGCTCGTCGGATACGAAGCCGCGCACGACCGCCTTGCCCTCGACGACGTGGTGCAGCGCGTGTTGCGGGAGTTCGCCCCGCGCCTGAAAACGTCGCATGGCGCCGTGCAGGTGGGCCCGCTCCTCCCGCATGTGGTTGGCGACCGGCGGTTGTTGGAGTGGGCCTTGTTGCAACTGATCGACAACGCCCTCTCCTTTGCCAAGCCAGGCACCGCGCCCACGGTGTACGTAGGAGCGCGCACGAGCGACGGATTCGCCACGGTGTTCGTCCGCGACGAAGGCATTGGCATCCTGCGCGACTACCACGCGCGCATCTTTGGCCTGTTTGAGCGACTCGCTCCCGAAATGCACCCTGGCAGTGGCATCGGCCTCCCCATCGCCCAGCGCGCCGCCGAGCTGTTGGGGTCGCGCGTACAGGTAGAGTCCGAACCCGGCGTCGGTAGCGAGTTTACCATAGTGCTCCCGCTGGCACGCTAAGCCGCTTGACAGCTTACTGACTGCACAGTTAGTTGCTGGCTCGGCGGGGAAACCCGCCTTTCTACGCCTTAGTAAATGACTTATCGGTCAGTTATATAGAATGAGCAGCTCCACTCCACCGACGCACGACCCCAAGTGGAGGCGGCTCCCCGAGGAGCGGCCTCGCCAGATTCTCGAAGCGGCCATCGCCGTGTTCGGGGAACATGGCATTGCCGCGGCCAAGCTCGAGGAAATTGCGGCGCGCGCGGGCGTCTCAAAAGGCACCATCTATTTGTACTTCCCCAGCAAAGAAGACCTCTTTCGCGAGGTCATTCGCCAAGTGCTCGTGCCGCGCATCGCCCAGGTGGAGCATGAACTCACCGGCGGCACGGCGATTGAACAGATCGAACGCTACCTGCGCGTGCACTGGCACTATTTCGACCGTCCGGAAGCCGCGAGTTGGCTCCGGCTCGTGCTCTTTGAACTACACAAGTTTCCGGATCTCGAGCAGTTCTATTACGACGAAGTCATCGCGCTCTCCAACCGCGTGTTAGGCGATGTACTCCGTCGCGGTGTGGCCAGCGGCGAGCTCCGGCAGCTGGATCCTGCGGCCTCGGTCTCGCTCATCAAGGCCGTACTGCTGATGCATGTCATCTGGATGAGTTCTCCCGCAGCAAAAGCCTCCGCCCGCGCTCCCCAGCACACCATCGACGGCATCGTCGATTTTGTGCTTCACGCTCTTCGTCCCGACGCCCCAGCGGGCGTCGCCGCTCCGGTACTCCCGTGATCCTCCTTCGCTACCGCGTGCGACACACGCTCGCGGCCACGCTCCTCGCCGCGCTCACTGGCGTGCTGTTCGGCACGCCCGAGTCCGCGGCCGCCCAACAGCCAGCCGTCACTCTCACCCTTGGCGGCGCCGCGCGACTCGCCGCCGAACGGAGTGCGGGCACTGAAATCGCCCGGTTCCGTATGGATCAAGCCGACGCGCGCCTCCGCCAACGCCGTGCCGAGTTCCTCCCCTCGATCATGGCGGCCGTCGGCGAGAGCGAGCACACGTTCAACAGCGCCAGCTTCGGCATCTCGTTCGCGGACCCCGTCAGCGGTAAGTCGCTGTTCAATCCGAACGGCCAAGTCTTGGGCCCCGTAAAAATTTGGGACGTGCGCGGGACGCTTCGTCAGAGCGTCTTCGACCCAGGAGCCTTTGCTCGTATGCGCGCCGCGCGCGCGAGCGCGGGCGCCATCGGCACCGAAGCCAACGGCGCTGCGCAGCAGGCGGCGGCCCTTGCGGCGGCCTCGTATGTGCGCGCGTTGCGAGCCGATGCGCAGTGGCTCGCCCGCACGGCGGACTCCACGCTCGCCGCTGAACTGCTCGGCATTGCGCGCGACCAACTCGCGGCCGGTATGGGCATCGCCCTCGATGTCACCCGCGCCCGCTCGCAACTCTCGGCTGCCCACAGTCAACTCATTGCCGCTCGCATCGAACGGGACCGTGCGCGCCTCGATCTGGTGCGCGCCCTGAACCTTCCGCTCGGCACCGTCGTGGCGTTGGGCGATTCGCTCCGCGCCTCCCCCGCCAACGGCGAGCTACCGAGCATCGCGGAGGCGCTCGATCGCGCCACGCGCACCCGCGCCGACCTCAAGACAATCGGCGAACAGATCACGGCGGCCGAACGGCAGCTCGACGCCGTACGCGCCGAGAACCTGCCCTCACTCTCCGCCTTTGCCGACCATGGCCCCACCGGCGGTGCCCCCAACCACCTGCTCGGCACCTACGCGTGGGGGCTTCAAATCTCCGTGCCGATCTTTGACGGCTTCCGCCGTGAAGGACGGATGGACGAACAGCGCGCGTCGATCCGCGAGCTCGACGCCCGTCGCCGCGAGATCACGCAGCAAGCCGCAGCCGATGTGAGCGCCGCACTCCTCGACCTCAGCGCCGCCGGCGAGCAACTGGCCGCCGCCGACGAGCGCTTTGGATTGGCTGAGCAGGAACTGGCGCAGGCCCGCGATCGTTTTCGGGCCGGTGTCTCTGGAAACGCCGACGTGATTGCCGCGTCGCTCGCGCTCAACGCCGCGCGCACGCAGGTGGTGGATGCACGCGCCGGTGTACTGGCCGCGCGCGTGTCGCTGCATCGCGCGCAAGGCAACGTCACCGACCTTCCCTGATCAACTTTTTCCCTTTCTGAGACGACGCCCCGCATGGCTTCTCCCAATACTTCCACGGCCGACACGGCCGCTCGCCCGCGCAACAAGGCGCTTCCGGTGTTGCTCGTCATTGCTGTCATCGGCCTCGTGTGGGGCGGCAAGACCGTGCTCTACAATCAAGCGCACGAGAGCACCGAGAACGCGCAGTTTGATGGCACCATCATTCCCGTCATTGCCAAAGTCGGCGGCTTTGTGACGGCGGTGCGTGCGGTTGAAAATCAGCGCGTGGCGATTGGTGATCCGCTCGTGCAAATCGATACCGCTGAATATCTCATGCGCGTGCAGCAGTCGGACGCCGAGCTTGCCGCCGCTGAGGCAGCGGCTGGTAGTGCTGGCTCCGCTGGGCAAGCCGAGGCCGCGGTGCAAAGCGCGTCGAGTCAGCGCTTGGTGATTGATGCGCAGATTCAGTCGGCGCGTGCGGCGGTGGCCAAGGCCACGGCCGATCTGGCGCGCGTGAAGGAACTCGTGGCCAAACAAATCGTGTCGCGTCAACAGCTCGATGCGGCGCAGGCCTCCGCCGATCAGGCGAACGCGGCGCTGGCCGCCGCCGAACGCCAGTCGGCAACTGCCACCGCGCAGTTTGCCGGTGCGCAGGCCGGTGCCAAGTTCGCGCTTGCGCGGCTCGCTGGTGCACGCGCGACGCGTGCCAACGCGCTGCTGCAGCTCGGCTATACCCACGTTACGGCACCGCTCGCCGGTTCCGTGAGTCGCAAACAGGTGGAAGTCGGTCAGTTGGTGCAGGCCGGCCAGCCGTTGCTCACGCTGGTGTCCGATACGAGCGGGCTGATTGTTGCCAACTTCAAGGAAACGCAGTTGGCCAACATGAAGCTCGGACAGTCGGTCACCGTCGAGGTCGACGCGTACCCCGGCTGCGACGCCGTTGGCACGGTGGAGAGCATGAGCGCCGCCACGGGGGCGCGCTTTGCGCTGCTGCCGCCAGACAACTCGACCGGCAATTTCACGAAGGTCGTACAGCGGGTTCCGGTACGCATCAAGGTGACCACGGGCTGCGGCGCCACGCGGCCGCTGCGCCCGGGCATGAGTGTGACCGTGCACGTCAGCATCAAGTGAACCGCTGATGGGCACGGCCGCAGGCGTGTTGTCCGCGTCCGCCGCTCCGGCGGCAGACGCGGATCGCTATCGCTATAAATATTTGATCGCGATCGCGGTGACGATGGCCGCGATGCTCGAACTCATTGACACGTCGATCGTGAACGTTGCGATTCCCCACATGATGGGGAATCTCGGCGCCACCCTCGACGAAATCTCGTGGGTGAGTGTCGGCTACATCATCGCGAACGTGATTGTGATTCCGATGTCGCCGTGGCTGAGCGCGTATTATGGTCGCCGCCGGTATCTCACGGGCTCCATCTTTCTGTTCATCATTGCGTCGATGTTCTGCGGTGCGGCGGGGAGTCTCGCGTCGCTCGTGTTTTGGCGTGTCATTCAGGGTATTGGCGGCGGCGCGCTGCTGTCGACCGCGCAGTCCACGCTCTGGGAAGCATTTCCGCCGCACGAAGTGGGCATTGGGCAAGCGATGTTTGGTGTGGGCGTGATGGTCGGCCCGACCCTCGGCCCCACGCTCGGCGGCTACATCGTCGACAACTGGAACTGGCCGTGGATTTTCTACATCAATCTGCCGCTGGGCCTCATTGCCGCCGTGCTCACCTGGACCTACGTGCGCGACTCGATTCACCAAGAGCGGAGCAACAAGGTGGACTGGCTCGGCATTGCGCTGATGACGGTCGCCGTCGGATCGCTCCAGTGGATGCTGGAGCGCGGCGAGCGCTATGACTGGTTTGACTCGCCATTTGTTACGGGGCTCGCCATCACTTCGGCGGTGTCGTTTGTGTGGCTCGTGTTTCACGAGCTGACAACCGAAGAGCCCGTGATCGACTTTCATATCCTTCGGAGCCGGCAGTTGTCCGCCGGCGTGGTGATGGGCGCCCTCCTCGGCTTTGCGCTGTTCGGGAGCGTGTTTGTGTTGCCGGTGTTCTTGCAATCACTGCACAACTTCACCGCGAACCAAACCGGCATGGTCATTCTCCCTGGCGCGATTGCGTCGGCCATGACGATGGCGATCCTCGGAAAACGGCTCCGGACGATTCCCGACGGGCGGCCGTTGATCGCCTTTGGTGCGGTGATCTTTATGGTGTGCATGTGGCAACTTGGCGGCCTGACGCTCGAAAGCGGAAAGGAAGATTTGTTTTGGCCCCTCGTACTGCGGGGTGTGGGCCTCGGATTCCTCTTTATTCCGCTCAACAGCATCGCGTTGGCCGACTTGCCACCGCGCCAACTCGCTCAGGGCACGTCGCTGTTCAACCTGATGCGTCAACTCGGCGGATCGATGGGCATTGCGGTGATGGCCACGATGTTGAGTCGGTTCAGCAAGGAAAAGAAGGCGATCCTCACGGAACACCTCACCACCACGGCGCCCGATGCGCTGGCCCGAGTCGATGCCATTTTCCACGGGTTGGTCGCCAAAGGGATGAACCCGGTGTCGGCCAAACAGCAGGCCCTGATGTTGCTGGATCGCACGGTGTCGGTGCAGGCCAGCGTGCTGGCATTTTCCCGCATTTACCTGCTCTCCGGCATGGCACTGTTGGCGGTTATTCCGCTGATGCTTCTCTGGAAAACCGGACGCGGGCGCATCGCCGCGCCGGTGGACGGGCACTAGCGCTGCGCGACGGCGCCGAGGCACGGCGCGACGTGACATGATAGATTTCAGTTCTCCCCCGGATGCGATTCCGCACCCATTGCTGAGGGACTTTCCCTATGACTCGTCGTTTGATTCGCATGATCCCGCTGGTGCTCGTCGGCGCATTACTGCCTGCGGCGACTTTCGCGCAACGCTCCGGCACGCGTAGCGAGGCCACCTCCGGTTCGCGCCGCGATAGCAAGAGGGGCCCCACGATGCGTGCACCGAGCACGAGAGAAATCGAGGAGCTGAATCCGGCCTGGCTCATGGGCGACAAGCGCCGCAAGCTGTCGCTCTCCGACTCGCAGGTGACGCAGTTCAAGGCGCTTGAGGAAAAGATCAAGGAGCGCAACAAGACGTTGCTCACCGAGTACGATTCGATCCGGCGCGATTTTCACGCCCCGACGGGAAACATTGCGCGGGTGGCACCGGGCTCGGAGCCACAGATTGGCGGCCCCACGGATCGCGAGATGGAAAAGGCGATGCAGCAGATGCGGGTAATGCATTACATCATCACGCAGATCGCGGATCGCCGGAAGCAGGATGTGGACGAGACGCTCGCACTGTTTAAGGACGACGCGCAGAAAAAGAAGGCGCTCGATTTCCTGAAGGATCAGGACGACGATCTTGCCAAGCTGTTGCCCAAGAACGGGCCGCCACCGGGCGGCGCGCTCTGACATGTCACGACGGGGCCGCCGAGATGCGGCCCCGCTATTTTGAGCCCTATGACCGACCATTCCCTACCTTCCCGCGCCGACGCACTCGCTCTGATGGAGTCGTGGACGCCCAGTGATTCGCTCCGCAAGCATATGCTGTCGGTCGAGGCCGCGATGCGCGCCTACGCCGGCCATTTCGGAGCGGACATTGAGCGCTGGGGGCTCGCCGGCCTTCTGCACGACTTCGATTACGAGCGCTTCCCGAACGCGACTCGTGAAAGCAACGCAGAGCACCCAGCCGAAGGGGCACGCGAGCTCCGGCGCCTAGGGTACCCCGAGGACATTCTCGAGGCCATCCTCGGGCACGCGGACTACACGGGGGTCCCCCGCGTCACCCCGATGGCCAAGACGTTGTTCGCGGTGGACGAGCTGTGTGGCCTGATTACGGCCTGCGCGCTGGTTCGGCCTTCCCGCAGCGTGAACGACTTGGAGTCGTCGAGTGTCAAGAAGAAGATGAAGGACAAGGCGTTCGCTCGGGGGGTCAGTCGAGAGGACGTCGTTCAGGGTGCGTCCGAGCTTGGACAGGAACTGGACGCGCACATCGCCTTCGTGATTACCGCAATGCGCGCTTGCGCCCAAGCGCTTGGACTGGACGGCGGCACGAAGTGATGACGCGCGCCGCGCAGCCTGTCCAACGCTCCGTACCGAGACCGCGTACTTTGGAGTGTGATTGTTGAGGCATTGGTATGACCGCCGTGACGAGTCCCCACGCGGGCCGTCACGCGGCGGCAACGGCGCGGTTCGTGGCTGAGCACGGCACGGACGAACGGGCGCTGGTGCTGTCCGCGCAGCGCGGAGAGCGCGAAGCATTCTCGCAACTTGTGCGCACGCACGAGCGGCGGGCGTATGCGGTTGCGCGAGCCATCGTCGTCAATCACGAGGATGCCGAAGACGCCGTACAGGAAGCGTTCCTGCACGCGTACCGCGCCCTGCATCGGTTCTTGCCTGATCAGGCGTTCGGCGCGTGGCTACACCGCATCGTCGCGAATGCGGCACTGGACATTACGCGGCGTCGCAAAGTACGCGATGCCGATGAACTGCCGGAAACGTTGGCCTCGCCGTTTCGCGATCCCGCCGAGGGAAGCGAGTTGAGACAACGACTGCAAGACGCGCTGGCCACCCTGCCGGTGCGACAGCGCTCTGTGATTGTGTTGCACGATGTAGAAGGATTCCGGCATGCCGAGATTGGCAAGATGCTCGGCATTCCGGAAGGCACGGCTCGGTCGGACCTGCACTATGCACGGTCGCACCTCCGCACCGTGCTGGGATCTGTCAGGAGAGATCTATGAACAGCGAATTTAGCGGACTCGAAGTCATCCGGGACGACGACCCCCTCACGCAGGAGCTGCGCGCGATCTATGCGCCTCCGGCTGACACCGCGTATTGGAATCTTCTCGAGCGCCGAATCATGGCGCGCCTGTCGTTGGCAGACGGGGACTCGTGGTGGGCGGTATCGGGCACATGGGTGCGCGCGGGGTTGATTGCCGCCGGCATTGCCGTGATGGTGGCCGGGACGCTGTTGCTCCGCACCCAGACGCAGATGGCACGCGCCGAGTACGAAACGGTGATCGACCCGGCCACCATCGACGCGCCGACGCTTGCCGCGCGCGAACGGTTGTCGGAACAGCAGGCCAACGTCCGCATTCTCACCGGCCATTGAGTGCCCGCGCCACATGACCAGATCTAAAGGACTCGCGCTGGCGGTGTACCTCGGCGCCGCACTCGGCGGTGCGGCCATCGGCGTCTCGGTGGACCGCCTCGTTGTGCGCGCGATGCCGCGCTGGTGGGATCAGTCGGCGATGCGCCAGCGGACGTTTGACCGCCTCCAGTTGACGCCGGCCCAACGGGACTCGGCGGCGCGCATTTATGACGAGCGCAACCGAAAGCAGGATTCCATTCTCGCGCCGGTCCGTCCGGCGCTCGACTCGGCGAGCGCCGACTCGCGTCAGCGTATTGCGAAGCTGCTGACGCCCGCACAGCAGGTCATCTACGACCAAATGCAGCGTGAGCGCCAACAGGCGCAGCGCCAGGAGAAGAAATGAGGGTTGGGTTTCTTTGCGTCGCAACATGCGTCGCGACATGCACCGCCATTGCCGCCGCCCCGTCCATCGGCCTGGCGCAGGGCGGCACCGCGCGCGCCATCTCGATCGACGAAGCCGTGCACGCGGCGCAACAGAATGCACCGAGCGTCGTGCTCGCGCGCAACAGCGTGCGCACGAGCGACGTTTCCATCAAGCAGACCACGCTTGGGTATCTGCCATCGTTGGCGCTGTCGGCGACCGCCAACCAGCGCGGCGGGACCCAGCTCATCAACGGCGTCCCGCTGGGGTTCAGCGGCAGCCCGTGGTCGTATTCACGTGGCCTCAACTCCAGCCTCACCTTGTGGGACGGCGGCCAACGCTACTACAACCTGCGTGCCGCTGAGTCGAATCGCTCGGCTAACGAGGCGAACGAAACGCTGCAGCGTTATCAGACGGCGTTGAACGTCAAAACGCAGTACTTCGCCGTGCTGGCCGCGCGTGAACAAGACGCCGCCGCGCACCGTCAACTGGAACAAGCGCAGCAACAGCTCGTGGTAGCCAGCACCAAAATGATGGCCGGCACCGCGACGCGGTCCGACTCGCTCTCGGCGGCGGTCGCCGTTGGGCAGGCGAAGCTCTCCATCCTGAATGCGCAGAACGGACTCGGCAACGCCAACGCCGCGCTCACCCGCCTCGTGGGCTCCGCAACGCTCGTGACGGCGGTGATCGCCGACACGTCGGACGTCGGCGTGATCAACGTGAGCGAGGACGAACTCGCGCGCATTGCGACCGACGGCCCGGCCATCCGGCAGTCGCAGGCCACGCTCACCGCGGCCGGCGCCACGCACAAGGCGGCCACCGCGCCGTACATGCCGCAGGTCGCGATGACCGGCTCGTACAGCTGGACGCCCGAAGGATCCAAGGGCTTTGACTTCGGCGACGGCGTCAGCAGCAAGAGCACGGCGCTCGGCTTCTCGGTGTCGTACAACGTGTTCAACGGCTACAACCGCGAAGCGACGCTCGCGAACGCCAAGATTAGCGAAGAAAACGCGATGGCCAACCTGCGGGACGCGCGCCTCGCGGCGGTACAGAACCTCACGACGCAGTTGAACAGCTATCGGACAGCCGTGCAGTCGATCGAGCTCAATAAGCTGCAGATCTCGGCGTCCGAGGAAAACCTGCGCGTGGTACAGCAGCAGTACAATCTCGGCACCAAGCAGGCGCTTGACGTGCTGACCGTTCAGTCTCAGCTCGACAACGCCCGCCTGAGTCTCATCACGGCGCGCCTCAACGCGCGCAGCGCCAAGGCGCAGATCGAAGCGCTCATTGGCCGCGACCTCAAGTAAGGCCGTGACCAACATGCACCCGACCCATCGCCTCCATCCGGAGTTCGCAGTGACCCGCAAGATTCTGCTGCTCGCCCTCGTCAGCGTCGCCGCGGCGTGCGCCAAGACCGACACCAAAGTCGTCACGATTCCCACCGCCACCATTCAGCGTCGCGACATCATCGTGACGGCTGAGGCCACGGGCATCATCGAAGTGATCAACGTGATCGAGGTGAAGTCCAAGACTGCCTCGGGCCAGGTCATGAAGATGCCGATCGAAATTGGCAGCTACGTGAAGCCTGGCGATCTCATCGTGCAGATCGACACGACGGATCTCACCACCGCCTTCAAGCAGTCCACCGCTGACCTGGCCGCGTCGAAGTCGAATTTCGACGTCGCCTCGGCGCAGCTCAAGCGTCAGGAAACGCTGTTCAAGGATCGCATCATCACGCGCCCCGACCTCGAATCGGCGCAAACGGGTTTTGCGAACGCGCAGGCCACATTGGTGCGTAGTCAGTCGAGCCTCGACCTCGCCGCGCAGAAGCTCAAGGATGCACGCGTGGTGGCGTCCATCGAAGGCACGATCATCACGAAGCCGGTGTCGGTCGGTCAGGTCATTCAGGCCGGCGGACAGTCGGTGAGCGGCGGTAGCGTCATTGCGACGATGGCTGACCTCACCAAGGTGCGCTCGCGCGCACTCGTGAACGAAACGGACATCGGCGCCGTGAAGCCCGGCCAGCCGGCGCAGGTCACCGTGGACGCTTTTCCTGATCGCCCGTTCCGCGGCGTGGTCGAGAAAATCGAACCGCAGGCGACCGTGCAGCAAAACGTGACGATGTTCCCCGTGCTGATTTCGCTCGACAACAGCGAAGGGTTGCTCAAGCCCGGCATGAACGGCGAAGTCCAGGTGCTCACCGACGAACGTCTCGGCGCCATCGCAGTGCCAAACGATGCAATCCGTTCCACGCGTGAAGCGCGGCAGGCGGCCACGTTGCTCGGATTGAACCCCGACAGCGTGCAGGCGCAGCTGCGGAACGCCATGGGTGGCGGATTCGGCGGACGCGGCGGCCAAGGTGGTCGCGGCGGCAACAGCAACGGCACGTCGGCTCCGGCCGGCGCGCCGGCGGGTGCCGCCACCAAGACACAACAGTCGCGCGGCGAACTGGCTTTCCCGCTCCAGAGTGATCAGGGCGATCGCCGTGGCATGGGCGGACAGGGCGGGCGCGGTGGCTTCAACATGCCACAGGTCAGCGACGCCGACTGTAAAAAGGTCGACGACGCGATGGCGAAGAAGCCGGACACGCAGAAGAAGCTCGACGCGATCCGTGAGCAGATGCGCGATCCCAATGCGGACCGCGAAGCCCTACGCAAGCAGAGTGAAGATGTCTACAAGGCGCTCGGTCTCGACGCCAACGTCGTGCGCGCCTGTCGCTTCCGGAATGGTGGCGGACAGGGTGGCGGACAGATGGGTGGCGGACGCGGCGGGATGAGCGCGATGGGTGGTGGCAACAACAGTCGCGGTGGCGCGGGCGCTTCCGGCGCTGCTGCCGGCGGCACCGGCCGGCCGACGGCGTTCCCGAACCGCCGCGATAACAGCGGCGGCAATGGCCAGGGCGCGATGGGTGGTATGGGTGGCGGCGGCGGCGGTGGCAGATCCCGTAGCCGCACCGGCCTCGTGTTCGTGCAGAAGGGCACGTCGTGGGAGCCGAAGGTGCTACGCCTTGGCGTGGCGAACTACGACTACACCGAAGTGATTGACGGTCTTGCCGAAGGTGACAAGGTCGCGATGCTCAGCGCCGCGGCACTGCAGGCCAAGCGTCAGGAGCAGAATGACCGCATGAAGTCGATGACGGGCAGTCCGCTCGGTGGAAGCCCGGCCGGTGGTGGTGGTCGTGGCGGCGGACGAGGGAACTAGCCAATGCTGATTGGCGAAACCGTTCGCGTCGCACTGGGCGCTCTCCGCGCAAACAAGCTGCGCTCGCTGCTCACGATGCTCGGCATCGTGATCGGCGTGGCGGCGGTGATCGCGGTGGTGGCGCTCGGCAAGGGCGCGCAGAAACAGGTCAATGACCGCATTTCGGCCCTTGGCACGACGTTGCTCACGGTCAATCCCGGGCAGTCGCAGATGGGTGGCGTGCGTACCGGCGGCGGCGGGGCCCGCCTAATCATCGACGACGCGCAGGCGCTCGCCGATCGTGGGACGCATATCGCCGCGGTGCAACCGGAAATGTCTGGAAGCCTGCAGGTGCAGTACCTCAACAAGAACACCAATACGCAGATCGTCGGCACCACCGCCAACTACCCGGTGGTGCGCAAGTACGAAATGCAGGAAGGCCGGTTCTTCACCAACGCCGAAGACCAGACGCGCCAGCGCGTGGCGGTGGTCGGCCCGACCGTCGTCGAAAACCTCGGCGTGCAGGCCGCCGAAGGGATCGTGGGCGAAACGATCCGCGTGCGCGGCATTCAGTTCACCGTGGTCGGCGTCTTCAAGAGCAAGGGGCAGGCCTCGGCCTTCCAAAATCCCGACGACCAGATCCTCATTCCGATTACCACGGCGCGGTTCCGCGTCCTGGGATCGAATCGTGTGCGCGCGATCAGCGTGCTTGCGCCGACGGAAGAAGATATTCCGGAAACGATGGCCGACATCCAGAAGATTCTACGTCGTGAACACAAACTGCGGCCCGGCAAGGACGACGACTTCCAGATCCGCAATCAGTCGGACTTCCTCAATACGCTCGGCGAAACCACGCAGGTGTTCAGCCTGCTGCTCGCTGGTATTGCCGCGGTATCGCTGCTCGTCGGCGGCATTGGCATCATGAACATTATGCTCGTCTCGGTCACCGAGCGCACGCGCGAGATTGGCATTCGCAAGGCGCTCGGCGCCACCAAGCTCAATATCCTGTTCCAGTTCCTCATTGAGGCCGTCGTGCTCTGCCTGCTGGGCGGCATGATCGGTATCGGCGTCGGTGCGGGCGGTGCCACCATCTTTACCCGCATCATGGGGTGGAGCACGGAAGTTGGTGCCTCGTCCATTGCCATCGCGTTCGGCTTCTCGGCATTCGTCGGCGTGGTGTTTGGCGTCTATCCCGCGCGGCGAGCTGCCGGCATGGATCCGATCGTCGCGTTGCGCTACGAGTAAGTCGAGCCATCACGCAACACGCTACAAAAAGAGGCGGCGTGCTCTGCACGCCGCCTCTTTTTGTATTTACCCCCCCCTCGAACACGGGCGCTACAGCGGTTTCTTCGGGGCTGGAGGTTTCAGGAGAAACTTGAACTCCTGCTCCGCGAGTTGGCGCACGGCGCGGTTGCCCGCGAGTGCTGGGCGGAATCGCATACGCGGCATCGCGTCGCGCACCGCTTTGGCAAAGAGCGGGTGCGTTGCGCGAATCTCCTTGACGGTGGCCATATCCACATACCCCGTGGTGTCCACCACAAAACGCACGGTCGCTGACCCTTCCACGTTTCTTTCCATCAAGGATTCCGGATACGACGGCGCGGCACTCGCGGGGTCGCGCACGGCCGCCGAGTCGACGTCGAGCACACTGTAGGCATTTTCTTCGGCGGTTGGCTCGGCGACCGCCAGACTCGTCGATGCCGCATCGCCCGCGCTCGCCGCTTGGGGCTGCGCAGAGGGCGCGCGCGACGCGGTGTGCGTGGATCGCTCGGGCAACAAGCGCCCAGACTGTGCGTCGCTGCCTGGAGAACCCACGTACTTCAGCTGGGGTTCTTCGGCGTGTGAAATCCGGTCGGCCGGCACGAGAAACCGCACCGTCTGTTGCACGACATCGGCAATTTCACTCGCGTAGCGTCGGCCACCTATTGCCACGATCGCAATGAGCGCGATGTGTGTGGCCGCGCTGATCATCGCCCCGAGGAGGGGCCGTGGGGTTTTAAGGCGTTCGTCGAACAGCAGTTGCATCGGGGGGTCTCGGTGCGGCGCTCAGGGCTCGTCCAATAGGACAGCCCGCTCCGCCTAAAGGATTACCATAGGCACACGGTGATTCGTCACCAAGAGGGGATTGCCCGATATATCGGAGCCGATATATTGAAGATATAACGAAGTAATCTCACCCCAGCTCTGGCTGGGCGAGTCGGACCACTCGGCACAGGAGGAGTGATGTGGAAACACCATGATCATGGCGCATGTGGCCCTCGCGACCGGCAGGGGGCTGGGCGTGGCGGGGACTGGTGGTCTTCTCCGGGGGGAGCCTTCTCCTGGGGGCTGGGGAGCTTTCGCGCGAGAACGCGTTCGGGCGGGCGGATGTTTGAGCAGGGCGACCTCAAGCTGGTCATTCTGCAGCTCCTTTCAGAGAAGCCCCGTCACGGCTACGACATCATCAAGGAACTCGAAGAGCGCTCAGGCGGGCGCTATGCCCCGAGCCCGGGCACCGTCTACCCCACGCTCACGCTGCTTGAGGAGATGGGGTTTGCGGTCGCATCCGCCGAGGAGGGCGGCAAGCGGGTGTATGCCATCACCGATCAGGGGCGGGCCTACCTCGACGAGAATCGCTCGACGGTGGATGAGGTGCTGAGTCGGTTGGCCGAACTGTCGAACACCATCTTTGGTGACGATGTGCGCCCAGCGCACGAGGCGATGGGCGCGCTCGGTCGCGAATATGCACGGTTGTTGTGGCGACGGCCGGCGACGGCGTCGTTGGCCAAGCAGGTGGCCGATATTCTGCAACGGGCCACCCGAGAGTTAAGCGATTTGAGGGAAACCCCGTAGGCGCGGCGAGAGCGGAACACGTTTCCCCCCCCATTCGTCCGGAACGGTGTGACAAAATGCCCCGAGCGGATAACAGGGCGTTCGCTGGACGAGTGTGTGCCACCCGCTAGATTCTTCCAACGGATCGCGGATTGTGCGCGATCCGTTGGCTCACTCGTACGCCGGTCTCTCTCCCGTGTCTCCCTCTCACGACCCGACGTTGTCGGGGACGTATCCCGCCGCGACGGCCCCCAACACGCACGCGCATGTCGAGGCGCACCCCACCGGTAAGCGACTGGCGGTGCTCGCAGTGACGGCGCTCGGAGTGGTGTACGGCGATATCGGCACGAGCCCGCTCTACGCGTTCCGCGAGTGCTTCAAGCCGGAATACGGCATTACGCCAACGCCCGCGCACGTGTACGGCGTGCTCTCGCTCATCGTCTGGGCACTGATGCTCGTGGTGAGTGTGAAGTACATCGTCTACGTGATGCGCGCGGACAACCGTGGCGAAGGCGGCATCCTCGCGATCCTCGCCCTGATCATCGGCAAGGACACCACCCATCGCAGACGCCGGTTCGCGCTGATTGCGCTTGGACTGTTCGGCTCCGCGCTCCTCTACGGCGACGGCGTGATTACGCCGGCCATTTCCGTGCTCGGTGCGATGGAAGGGCTAGATGTCGTCTCGACCGGATTCCACGCTGTCGTGATTCCCGTCACGTTGGCGGTGCTGATTGGACTATTCCTGATGCAGCGCGTGGGCACCGCGAAAGTCGGCGCGATGTTTGGGCCGCTCATGCTCATCTGGTTTACGCTCATCGCGGCGCTCGGTCTGCACGAGGTAGTGCGAAACCCCGCGATACTTGGCGCGCTCAATCCGTATTATGCGGTGGTCTTTTTGGTTGAAGAGCGAACCGTCGGATTCGTGTTACTGGGCGCGGTCGTGCTGGCGGTGACTGGCGCGGAAGCGCTGTATGCCGACATGGGGCATTTCGGGAAGCGACCGATTCGCTTGGCCTGGTTCTGGTTTGTGTTTCCGTGCCTGTTGCTCAACTACCTCGGCCAGGGCGCGCTCGTGTTGCGCGATCCCACCGCCGTGGCCAACCCATTTTACTTGCTCGCCCCGCGCGCTTTGCTCTACCCGCTCATTGTGATCGCCACGATGGCGGCGATCATCGCCAGTCAGGCCCTGATCTCCGGCGCGTTCTCGCTGACACAGCAGTGCGTCCAACTCGGCTACAGCCCACGCGTGACGATCATCCACACGTCCGCGCGTGAGGCGGGGCAGATCTACATTCCGGAAGTCAATCACGCGCTGATGGTGAGTTGCCTGTTCGTGGTACTCGGATTCAAAACGTCGAGCGCGC
Organism: Gemmatimonadota bacterium; assembly: GCA_947471365.1. Taxonomy (GTDB): domain Bacteria; phylum Gemmatimonadota; class Gemmatimonadetes; order Gemmatimonadales; family Gemmatimonadaceae; genus Fen-1231. Next base: position 41,684 of record CANIWQ010000003.1, read on the forward strand.
TAGGCGCCGCGTATGGCATTGCGGTGACCGGAACGATGGCCATTACGACCATCCTCTTCCTCGTGGTGGCGGCTGGTCGCTGGAACTGGCCGCGTTGGAAGGTGCTCCTGCTCGGCGCCGTTTTTCTGACAATCGACGTCGCATTCTTCGGCGCGAACGTCATAAAGGTGGCGAATGGTGGCTGGGTGCCGCTCGTAGTGGCCATCGTATTGTTCACGATGATGACCACCTGGAAACGCGGCAAAGAAATTCTCCGTGAACGTCTGCGGGAAATCACGATGCCGCTCGATGCGTTTCTCGAGAGCGTGGGGCGCGGGAAGATTCCGCGCGTTCCAGGCACGGCCGTGTTCATGACCTCCGAGCCCGATGGTGCGCCGGTGGTGCTGTTGCACCACCTCAAGCACAACAAGGTGCTGCACGAGCAGGTCGTGTTGCTCTCGATTCAAACCGCCGATGTGCCGGAAGTGGATGATGATCACCGCGTGTCGTACGAACCGCTCATGCACGGGTTCGTGCGTGTGGTCGCGCGCTACGGGTTCATGGAGTATCCTGACGCCCCGCACATCATGGCGTTGCTCAAGAAGGACGGTATTCGCGCACGACCGCTCGAGACGAGCTACTATCTCGGACGCGAACTCCTCCTCCCGTTACCACAGCCCTGGAAGACGGGCGGGCTTTCGATGAGCATCTGGCGTAAGCGATTATTCGCGATCATGTCCAAGAACGCGCGTTCGGCGGCGGAGTTCTTCCAGCTGCCGCCCAACCGCGTCGTGGAACTGGGCACGCAGATCGAATTTTGATCGGCGTTCGGCACGTCGAGGGTCGCCGTGTAGAACCGGCACCGACCCTCGACGTGCGCACGGCCGTCACATCATCACGCGTTTTGTCATTCGGACGCGGGTGGCCGGCACGAGCTCGCGCAGCCGTTGCACCTGTTCGCGGAGCGCCGGTAGTTCCAGCGTCTGCGCTCGGAGCTTTTCGCGGAGTGCCGGCAGCATCGCCGCATCGCGGCCGAGGCGCGCCCGAATCGTCGAGAGTTCCTGCCGCGGCAGCTCTGGGTGGATCGGAGGCATCGGAGGCATCGGAGGCATCGGAGGCATCGGAGGCATCGGCATGAACACCCTGCTGCCGGCCTCGCCGTGCTCGAAGCCTTTGATCTCGCTTGGCTTGACGGTCGTCACTTTGACCGTGCGTGACTTACCTCCAGCGGCAAGGACGAGTTCCACCGACTGCCCGGGCATCACCTTGCTCAGCTCGCGCTGCAGCCGCTGCACTCGCATGGACGAGGCGCTGACATCGCCCGCATCTTCGCGCGGCACGCGCACATCCATGCCATTGATGCTCGCAATGCGTTCACCTGCAACGATGCCCGCTTTGTCGGCCGGGCCCCCATCGTGCACGTCGGAGATCAACACTCCGGTGGTATCGCGCGTACTTCCCGACCCGCCAATGGTAATGCCAATGACGCCGTGTTCGTCGGCGCCATTCACGATGGCCTCGCTTAACGCAGACGCGGCAACCAGCTTGGCTTTCACGGATTTTATTTTGCCGCCCGACCACACGTCAAGCGTGACGTCGTCACCCGCTTTGTGCTTGCCGATTTCCCGGCGGAGCCTGTTGCTGAGCACATTGGCCATCTCGGGCTCGCCCGCATCGTCGCGCGAGGCTTTGAGAGAAACTCCATTGATTGTGACCAAGCGGTTTCCCGCTTCGAGTCCGGCCTTCTCCGCGGGGCTACCGCGCGTCACGTCGGCAATCAACAGACCTAGGGTGTCACGGCGATCGCCGCCGGTGGTGGCCACGCCAAGCACGGGACGATCGCTCGCCTCCGCATTCGACAGCATCTTGAACACGTGAACGTTTGGTGCGGCCGTTCGCGTTTGGGCACGCGCCGCGGAAGCGGCGAGGCACAGCAGGGCGGCGGTGGAAAGCAGGCGCATGGGAATTCCCTCTCGGTGCTGGTTCACGAGATGAGTCACGCGCATGCTCACAGGGGTTGCCGCCGCGTGCCGTGCGGACGATCGGCGGTGCAGCGCGCCGATCGGCTGGCGGTGACTCACGGGCCGACCTCACGGTTGGGAGTGCCTGCTCCTTTGTGCCATATTGAGGGATGTCCGGCGCGCATCGTCGCCGCCGGCGCCTCCCTTTTGCCACTCTCCTCGTGACTGTCGATCTGCACACGTTTCAACACCATTGGCAGGACGAAGCGGACGCTGCCTTTCTGTATCGGATACTCGCCGAACTCGAGCCCGATGCGATTCGCCGCGATGTGTTCGTGCGGCTGGCCGAGGTAGAAGACCGCCATGTCGTGATTTGGAACGACCTCATCCGTGCGAATGGCGGTGATCCGGGACGCTTCCGCCCCACCGGTCGTACGCGGTTGCTCGCGCAGCTCGGTCGCTGGCTTGGCCCCAAGTTCCTCTTGCCTTATCTGCTGGCCGAAGAAGGGCGCGAGGTCAAAGGCTATCTGCAGTTGCATCGCGCCACACCTGCCGGAGCGCCCGGCAGTGGCGCGGCGCTTTTGCTCGCACGCGAATCCAAGGAGCACGCCACGGAAATCGGCGCGCTCGTGGGACGCAACGGCGAACCGTGGCATCAGGCGGAGAGCGGCGGGCTGCTCCGCAACGTGGTGTACGGCTTTAACGACGGCCTCACGGCAAACTTTGGACTCGTGGCCGGCGTCATCGGCGCCACGGTGGCGGCACAGCACCATGCAGTGATCGTGGCCGGCGTGGCGGGACTCATTGCCGATTCGCTCTCGATGGGCTCGAGTGGCTACCTCGCGGCCAAAAGTGAGCAGGAAGTCTACGCCAACGAGATCGCGATGGAGCGCGACGAAATCGCGCTGATGCCCGAAGTGGAGCGCGACGAACTCGCCCTCATTTATGAGATGAAGGGGATGCAGAAGGATCAGGCCTATGCCCTCGCCACTGAGGTGATGGCCGATCCGGAGCGCATGCTCGCCGAGCAGGTGCAGGAAGAGCTCAAGATTGGCGGGCACGAGACGTCGCCGTGGCGTGAGGCGTGGATCACGGGACTCGCGACGGCGATTGGCGCGTTGATTCCGGTATTCCCGTTTTTTGTGCTGCAGGGGTCTGCGGCCATTTGGCTCAGCTTCGCGCTGGCCATGGGAAGCCACTTCTTGGTGGGTGCCGCACGCAGTGTGTTCACGGGGCGCAGCATTTTCCGGTCTGGCATCGACATGTTCGTCGTCGGGCTTGGTGTGGCCGTCGTCGGTTATTACGTCGGGGAGTGGATCGCCCGCGTGTTCGCGTAAGTCAGCACGGCGCCTCCCCGCAGACGCGGGTCGGAGTTTACCCCGCTTCGTTGTCGGGTGCTTCCTGCTGGCGCCGCCTGATGCGCGCGGTGATTCTCACAGGGTGATAACCAATACCCCTGTGTCGCCTATGACTCCCGCCGAGCGTGTGCGGGGATTGCGCGTGCTCATCGGCAACACGCCGTTGCTCGCCATCGACTATCAAATCGACAACGGAACTCCGGCGCGCCTCTACGCCAAGGCTGAGAACCTCAATTTCACCGGCTCGATTAAAGACCGGATGGCGTTGCACATTCTCCGCTGCGGCTACGATTCAGGCGCCCTGACACCGGGCGCGTTGATTATTGAGGCGACCAGCGGCAACACGGGAATTTCGTTTGCCGCCGTGGGGCGCGCACTCGGCCACCCCGTGGTCATTTACATGCCGGACTGGATGAGTGACGAGCGCAAAATGCTCATTCGTTCGTTCGGGGCTGAAGTGCGGCTTGTGTCGAAGGCCGAGGGCGGATTTCTCGGTTCCATTCGACTTGCCGAGGAGCTCGCCGCGCGCACGCCCGGGACGTTCTTGCCTCGTCAATTCGCCAACGAACTCAACTCTGAAGCGCATGTGCTGAGCACGGGCCCCGAGATTCTCTCCCAGCTCCGCTCCATGGGACTCTCGCCGTCGGCGTTCGTGGCGGGCGTGGGCACTGGGGGCACGATCATGGGCACGGGGCGAGCGCTGCGGGCCATGCATCCGGCGGTTCGCATCCATCCCGTGGAGCCGGCCAACTCACCGACGCTCAGTACCGGCCACAAAATCGGCAAGCACCGCATTCAAGGGATCAGCGACGAGTTCATTCCGCCGATTGTGCATCTCGCGGAGCTGGACCGCGTGGTGGCCGTGGATGATGGCGACGCGATTCTCATGGCGCAGCAACTCGCCGCGCACCTGGGACTCGGAGTCGGCATTTCAAGCGGAGCGAATTTTCTTGCGGCCATCAGCATCCGCGAAGAACTTGGCTCGAACGCCGTCGTGGTGACGGTGTTTTCCGACTCGAACAAGAAATATTTGAGTACCGACCTCATGCGTGAGGAGCCCGTGCTCCCCACACACCGCGCGCCGCACGTCCGCCTGCTGGGCGTGCGAGCCTTCAACCGTGTGTGCGACAGCTGTGTCGATCCCACGGACCCGAGCTCCACGCCCGCGGGATTTTACACGATGCGCCGCCGCTAGTAGCGCTCGCAGCGGCGCTCGTTGCGCCCTTAGAGCACTAGGCTGAGGAGACGCCCCGGCACATAAATCACCTTCTTCGGTGTGCCGGTTATGAACTTCACAATGGACGGATCGGCGTGAACGGCGGCGAGCACCGCCTCTTGCGTCGCGTCCTTGGGGAGCACGACGCTCCCGCGCGTCTTGCCGCCAATCTGCACCGCGATGGTCATCGTCTCGCCACCGGCGAGCGCGGCGTCGAACGACGGCCATCCCGAGTCGAACACGCTGACGTCGTGACCGAGCACTTCCCACAGTTCCTCGGCGATGTGCGGCGCGAACGGTGACACGAGCTGCACGAGCGGCTCCACTTCGCCACGGTGTGGCACGCGTTCACTGCGCCGAAGGACGTTCATGTACTCCATCATCGCGGCGATGGCCGTGTTGTAGCTGAGGCGCGGCACATCCTCGCCCACCTTCTTGATGGTCTGATGCAGTTTTTGCAGTACGTCGCGATCCGGCTCGCCCTCGGTGCGCGCGGCGTGCACGGAGGTCCAGAGGCGGTCAAGGAAGCGCTTCACGCCACTGATGCCCGCGTCGCGGAAATCACCCCCTTCCTCGAAGGGGCCGAGGAACATCAGGTAGGTGCGGAAGGTGTCGGCGCCCCACCCGTCGATATAGTCATCGGGATTGACGACGTTGCCTTTGGACTTCGACATCTTGGCGCCGTCGCGAATGATCAGCCCGTGGGCGCGGAACTTGGTAAAGGGTTCCTCGAACGCGAGATGTCCTTCGTCGTGGAGCACCATCGTAAGAAAGCGCGAATACAGCAGGTGCAACACGGCGTGTTCATTGCCGCCGATGTACGAACTGACGGGCAGCCACTTCCGCGTGATGGTTGGGTCGAATGCCACAGTGTCGAGGCCGACGCTTGGATAGCGCAGGAAGTACCAACCGCTGTCGAGGAAGGTGTCGCTCACGTCGGTTTCACGGCGCGCTTGTTTGCCGCACGTGGGGCACGGCACGCGATACCACTCCTCGTGGCGCGCCAGCGGCGAGATGCCGGAGTCATCGGGGCGATAATCCGCGATGTTGGGAAGGATCACGGGCAGATCCTTCTCGGGCACGGGCACCGTGCCGCACGCATCGCAGTAGATGATTGGGATCGGCGGGCCCCAGTACCGCTGGCGCGAGATGCACCAATCGTGCAGGCGGAAGTTGACGACGCCCTTGCCAGCGTGACGCGACTCAAGCCACGCCGTCACCTGCCGTTTGGCTTCGTCCACGGGGAACCCATCGAACTCCCCGCTGTTGCAGAGACGCGCGGCGTCATCGGCTTCGGTGTACGCCTCGTCGAGCGGCGTGTGCGCCGTGTGATCGGGGCCCGCCACCACGCGCACAATTGGCAACGCGAACTTGGCCGCAAACTCAAAGTCGCGTTCGTCGTGCCCGGGCACAGCCATGATCGCGCCCGTGCCGTAGTCCATGAGCACATAGTCGGCGGTCCAGACGGGAATCATGGCGCCCGTGGCCGGATTCGTCGCGTACGCGCCGGTGAAGACGCCGGTTTTTTCTTTATTGGTCTTGCGCGCCACCACGTCCTGGCGCGACGCGCGGTCGCGATAGGCCGCCATCGCGGCGCGCTGGTCACTCGTGGTGATGTCGTCGAGCATCGGATGCTCGGGTGCGAGCACCAAGTACGTGGCGCCAAAAATCGTGTCGGGCCGCGTCGTGAAGACGCGGATTTCCTGCACGCCCGTTGCGAACTCCGCCGTCACGTGCACGGCGGCGCTGCCCGCATCCTCTGGCGCGTTGAGCACGCGAAAGCGTAGCTCGGCGCCGTCGGAGCGGCCGATCCAGCCGCGCTGCGCCATCTTGGTGGTGTTCGACCAGTCGAGCCCGTCGAGGTTATTGAGCAGCCGCTCGGCGTAGTCCGTAATCCGGAAGAACCACTGTTCGAGAAAGCGCTGCTCCACGGCGGAGCCGCACCGTTCGCAGGTGCCGCCTTCGACCTGTTCGTTGGCGAGCACGGTCTTACAGCTCGGGCACCAGTTGACGGCCGCTTTTTTCTTGTAGGCCAGTCCGCGCTTGTGCAGCTGCAGAAAGACCCACTGGGTCCACTTGTAGTAGTCTGGCTGGGTGGTGTCGACGGTGCGCGTCCAGTCCACCATGAGGCCGGCGCGGGTGAGCTGGCTCGTGAAGTTCGCGATGTTCTTCGGAATGAGCTCCATGGGGTGCGACCCCACCTTGAGCGCGTAGTTTTCCGAGTGAATACCGAACGCATCAAAGCCGATCGGCTCAAACACGTCGTACCCTTGTAGCCGCTGGAAGCGCGCGAAGATATCATTCCCAGTGAACGCAAACAAATTCCCGACGTGCAGTCCCTCCGCGGAGGGGTACGGGAACATCATCAGCGCGTAATAAGGCCGGCGCGCGTCGCCGATGGCGGCAACGTTGGCGCGGCGCGTGGCCCAGCGGTCACGCCACTTCAGCTCGACGGCGGCGGGCATATAGCCCGCCGGTTCGCCGGTGGGCTCGGCCGGGATGGAAACGATGTCGGTCATGTCGGGTGCCGGAATGAGCGAGACGAGAAACCTCAATTTAGCGTCACCGTCGGCTGTAACAAACTTCGGCCCCCCGGAATCTCGTCCGGACGCCGGCGGTCATGGCACGCACATCATCGACCGGCTGGCCACTTGGCTGGGGACGGGCTCGGCGGCGGTCTTCCTCGGGATCGTTTGGTTTGGCCGCGACGCCCTCGCCCATCTGCTCCACGGCTCGGAGGCGTGGCTCCTGCTGGGCCTCGCTGCGGCCCTGGTGGTGCAGTCGGGCGCCCTGATTTTCCGGTTCCTGATCTCCCCCATGGTCGGGCGCGAGCTCGGAAAGCTGGCAGATGCGGCCGAGGCCGTGGCGGCTGGGGATCTCACCAAACAGCCGGAATTGGTGCACGCCGGGGGGCAAATGGGGCGCCTTGCCCGGGCGCTGGGCCAGATGACCGCGGAGCTCCGAGAGCTGTCCGGCCTGCTACGCGAGTCCGCAGACGAGACCAATCGCCTGTCTGAGGAGATCACGAGCGGTACGGAGCATATGGCGCAGGCCGCCTCTGGGATTGCGGGCACCGCGGCCACGCTGAGCGACCAAGCGAGCTCTATGGCGGCCGCCGTGCAGCAGCTGAGTGGGGATGCCACCCGTCTCACCGCGATGGCCTCAGCGGTGACCACAGGCGCCCAAGATGGCATTTCCCGAAACCAACGGCTACGCCTCCTCGCCAGTGAAAACCACGCGCGCCTCGACGAGAGCGCCCAGCGCCTCGAAGAGCTCGCCGTGGATGTGCGCGACGGGGCGCAGGCCACCGAGGCGCTTGCGAGGGCCACGGAGCAGATTCGGGAGTTTGTCACCCTCGTGCAGAAGATCGCCCGCCAGTCGAAGCTCCTCGCGCTCAACGCCGCGATGGAAGCCGCACGAGCCGGCGAGCACGGCGAGGGGTTCGCGGTCGTCGCCACGGAGGTCCGCCGGCTGGCGGCCTCCGCGTCGGAGGCTGCGTCGCAGACCGATGTGCTGGTGAAGGAAGTGCTCGGTCATATGCAGGCGGCCCGCGCGATCACCACCAGAACAACCACGGCGGTGGATTCCGTGCAGGCCGCGACCGAGCATGGCCGCACCTCGTTTACCCAGGTCGAGGCGGCGGTGGCCGAAGCCGAGGCGTGGACAACGACGATGGCAGAAACAGCCGGTGCCGGTAGTGCGCTCGCCAATGACGTCACCCAACGACTGGACACGTTGACCGCCGGCACGCAGGCCTTTGCCAATGCCATGCAGGATGTGGCCGCCGCCAGCGAGGAGCAAAGCGCCAGTACTGAACAGATTGCCGCTGCCGCGAGTCATCTTACACAGGCGGCCGAGCGAGTGACGCAGGCAGCGCAGGCCTTTCGCGCCACCTGATCGGAACTCCCTCTCCCACGATGGCCGACCCCTTCGATTTCGACTCAAATCTTCGCGCTGCCGTAGAAGGCGCGTATGTGCTCGAGCGCGAGCTCTTGGGCGGCGGGATGAGCCGCGTCTTTCTTGCGGTGGAGCGGTCGCTCAATCGCAAAGTGGTCATCAAGGTGCTCCCGCCTGAACTCGCGGCGGGAGTGAATCGCGAGCGATTCCGTCGCGAGATCCAGATGGCGGCGCAGTTGCAGCATCCGCACATCGTTCCGCTGTATAGCGCCGGCGAGCACGGCGAATTGTTGTTTTACACAATGCCCTTCATTGAGGGTGAGTCGCTCAAGCACGCTATTGAGAACGGCGCTACGTTCACGCCGCGTGCGGTGGCTGGCATTCTGCACGATGTGGTGGACGCGCTCGCCTACGCGCATGCGCGCGGGGTGATTCACCGCGACATCAAGCCCGGGAATGTGTTGCGCAGCGGCGTGCACGCGGTAGTGACCGACTTTGGCGTGGCCAAGGCTATCACGGCGTCGCTCCCGGCCGCTGGCGTGACCACCAGCGGCATGGCCATCGGAACGCCGGCGTACATGGCGCCCGAACAGTTGGCCGGCGATCCCGCGGCGGACCATCGAGTAGACCTGTACGCGGTGGGGCTACTCGCGTACGAATTACTCACTGGCGTGGCTCCATTTACCGGCGCATCTCCTCAGGCCACGATGGCCGCGCAACTCACGCAGGAGCCGGCGCCGATTGAGTCCAAGCGTCAGGATGTGCCGCCGGCGATGCTCTCGCTCATCACACGCTGCCTCGCCAAAGCGCCGGAAGCGCGACCACAAAGCGCCACCCTCCTGCTCGCGGAACTCGAAGCGATTGTACTCTCGTCGGGTGATTTCCCTCCGGCCATCGCTCCGCGCGGGAACTCGCGCGTTGTTGCGATGACCGCCACTGCGTTCGTGATTGTGGCGGGCGCGCTGTACGCCTGGCGCTCAACCACGACTGTGACGCGGGACGCCACCGCAGCGGCCGCCGATGCGCCGAAGCTCATTGAAGTAGCGCCGGTGGCACCGGGTATGGGGCGCGCGTTAATTACGCGCGAGGATTCGTTTGCGATTGCCGCCCAGATTGAGAAGCGCACGGGACGTCGCGCCACCACGCCTGCGCCACAGCCCGCTCTCACGGCGGCAGAAATTGCTCGCATGGTGGACTCGCTCTACAACGAGCGCGAGTCGAAACGTCTCGATTCACTCCAGCGCAGCGCGCGCCAGGTGACCGAGGCCGATCCGATGCGCGCCATTCGCAGTCAGCGGGCTATCATCCCCGCCGAGTCGGTGGGTTTTTGGGCGCGACAGGGCAGCACCGCGCACGGCCCCGACTCACTCCTGCGTTCGCCCAGCGTCGGCGGAGGCCGCACGAATGATCGCGGACGTTCAGGTGGCGCGCCGACGCGCCGGCGACTCGTGATTACTGAACTCATGAGCGACGCCAAACACCCGGACTGGGCCGTCGCACAACACGCGGTGGTCGACACACTCCGAAAGTTTTTTGCGCGCGTTCGGCCGTATTCGCTCGTCCCCGCCGATTCCGTCACCTGGGCGCTCGCGCAGTCGCGCACCGCGGAGCGAGTGGGGGAAATGCTGCACGCCGAGCTATTCGCCTCGGTGGGTGTGCGACCGGCGGGAAAGGATTCGGTGAGCTTCGTGGTGATTTTGCGCGACCTCGGCTCGGTGAGTCGGCAAACGTCGGCGACGATGCCCGCCGTCCCGATCGCGCTACCGCTCGAGCGGATTGATCGGCTTCTGGCATCGGTATTCGGCGAACTCCGTGCCATCGACCATTCGCCGCGAATTACCGACGCATCGCCCGCCGCGACTGCACCGCCGTTGGTACCCACCACACCGACGCCGGCACCGGCCGCCAAGAAACCATGATCCGGCGACCGTGGTGGGCGCTCTTGTGGTTGTTCTTCGGAACAGCACACACGGTGCACGCGCAAGAGTTCATCCGGCAGTCGTTTTTTGTTGCCCCGTTTCTGGGAAGCGACAACGCCACCATCGATGCCGCCCGAAAAATCAGCACGGCGGTGCGATCGCAAATGCAGCGCGCCTCCTCCACACGCACACTCGACGTCATTGACGGCGACGCGCTGTACTACGCGCTCAAACGGTCTGGATACGACGAAGAGATGCCGTTGCACCACCTCGAGATTCGCGTGCTCGCGCGCGAACTGCGCACCGACGAGATCTTGATTGCCGAGGTCAGCAAAGAGAAAGACGAGTTCGTCGTGCGTGCGTCCATTGTGCTCGCGCGCGACTGGCGACTCCGCGAACCGCTCCCCGTCGTGCGCGCTGCGCGCGTGGACGCGGCCGCACAAGCCCTCGTGAAATTCGTGCTGGCTGCGCGGGCCGAGATGGCTCCGATTCGCCGCTGCGAGAACGCCCGACGCGAAGGACACTTCGTCGCGGCGGCCGCAGCAGCGGCCGAAGCAATTCGTGCATATCCCGGCGCATTGAGTCGTAGCTGCCTGCTCGTCTCGCTCACGTACCAACCGACGCCCGCCGATTCCTTGCGGCGCGTCGCCGAGGCCGTGCTCGCGGTGGACAGCCTGAGTGTGCTCGCCGCCGTCGAACGCGCCGAAGCGCTGATCACGCTCTCCAAGAACGCGGAGGCGATTGCCGCGTGGCAGCGGGCCATTCGCATTGCCCCCGACAGCGTGGACATCGGACTGCGCGCCATCGATGCGATGTTGCGCCTGCGCGAATACGAAGCCGCCCTCACGCAGAGTCGCGAGCTCACACGGCACCACGCGACAACGCTGTCCTTTCCACGACTCACCTTCCGGACGCTCATCGCGCTCGCGCGGTGGCAAGAGGCGGCGCACCTAGGCGATTCGCTCACGGTAGCGGACACTGCCTTTGCGCACGACTCCACGTATACCGTCCGCCATATCGAAGCCCTGCGACTGAGTGGCGACACACTCGGCGCGCTCGCGTCGAGCACCGGCGCTATTCGTCGGCATCCCAGCGATGCGCGGCTGTACCTGCAATACCTGCAACTCATCAATGGCGAGGCCGGCACCGCGCTCGCGCGTGGTCTCGCGCGCTTTCCGGATTCCCCAGAGCTCTACGTGATGCAGATGCGCGAGGCACGCGCCTCGGGACATCGGCGCGAGGCAATCACCGCTGCTGAAGCCGCACTCCGACGCGACCCCACCCTCCTGCCGATGTACTTGCAGGTCGCCGACCTGTGGCTCGACGAACTACAGCCCGACAGCGCGTTTGACGCACTGGCTCGCGCACCGCGGGAGGGCGCGGCCGCCTCCGCAGCCCTGCGCAGTTACGCTCTCAGCCGCGGCACCAAGCTGCTACGCTCTGCGGCCGACACGTCATTGACGTTGGTGCGCGCGGCGATGCCCTTTCTCACCCTGGCCGACACGCTTGAGAGTGGTGACGACTCCCGCGCGATGCGCACCGCCGCGAGCCTCCAACTCTCACGCGGTGAGCTGATTGCCGCGGGACGCAACCGCACCTGCCCCGAAGCGCGGCGTGCCGACGACGCACTGAGCGACGGACGCGTCGCGCTCGAGCGCGGCATCAATGCCGCGGCCAGCGGCGCGCAGTTAAGAGAGAGCTATGACGCGATGCGCGCGGCGGTCGATGCCGCGGTCCGCACCTACTGCAAAGCTGCCGGTGCGCCCTAGGAAACGCGCACGCGGTCGCGGAGCGATTGCACCGACGGCGGATCACCCATCGCGATGAGCCGCGTGCCCGGTGCGACCACGACATCAGCCGACGGATTGAACTGATAGGCGCCCGACGGATCGCGCGTCGCGAGGAGCAACAGTCCGGTGCCGCCCTCGTGCAATCGGAGCGACTCCAACGAAACGCCGACAACCGGACTGCCGTTCGGCACGAGCACTTCTTCGATGCGCAGATTCCGGTTGGTATCGCGCAACATCTGATCGAGAAAGCCTACGACCGTTGGGCGCAACAACTCGCTCGCCAATCGCATGCCGCCAATCTGCGCCGGCGACACCACGGCGTCGGCGCCGGCCTGACGCAATCGCGTGCCCACCCGCTCCGACGTCGCGCGCGCCACAATACGCAACGTGGGGTTGAGTTGCCGCGCGAGCACCGTCGTCACGAGCACATTTTTGTCGTCGTCGGTGCACACGACAATCCCCGCCGCGCGCGACACGCCGGCTTTTGCGAGCGTTTCGTCGTCTGCGCAATCCCCGTGGAGCTGCAACACGTCGGGCATGTCGGCTTCGATGGTCTGCAAGTGCGCGTGATTGTGCTCGATCACCACGCAGCGCTGCCCGGTGCTGCGGAGTTCGCGCAGGACGGCGGTGCCGGTCTGCCCAGCACCGCACACCACATAATGCCCCGTCAGGGCGTCAATCTGCTTCTGCATGCGACGTCTCCGAAACCCGCGCGTCAAATCGCCTTCAACAATGAAGGCCGTGATGGTGGACAGTGTGTACACCGCCGCCGTAGCGCCAAACAAGATGTAGGCGGTCGTAAAAATTTCAGCGACGTGCGACTCCACCGGAATGACTTCGCGCAACCCCGTCGTGGTGAGGATGATCGCGGCCATAAAGACGGCGTCGAGCCAATCGTACTCCGGACCGCCAATCAAATGGTAGCCCACCACCCCAACGCCGAACGCGAACAACAGCAACAGCGCCGCGTTCCGCACGCGGCGTTGGAGCGTCAGGAATTCCGCTTCGTCCTTGATACTCACCGTGCTTTCGGCCGCTCCGATTCCTTGAAGAGGTACACCCCCGTTTCCACCCGCGGACCCTTCTCGTCGCACACGGCAAAGGTGCCGCCCTCGTACGCATTCCCGCCGGCGTAGCGACCATCCTTTGAGAGCGCGTAGAAGCTCAGGTCAAAATACGGGCGCCCGCGATCGTCGAGCAGGCGCTTCTCGGTCATCGCGATCACGCGCTCCATCACTTTGATGAGCGCCGTCTGCGGATCCATCCCCTGCCGCATGAACTCCACCGCAAGGAACCCACCGCACACCATGATGTTCGATTCGCCACGCCCCGTGGAACCGGCCGCGCCGACGGTATTGTCGCAATACTGCCCCGCCCCGATGATCGGTGAATCGCCAATACGGCCGGGCACCTTCCACGAAATACCGCTGGTGGTCGTTACCGAACTGATGTCACCGGTCGCGTTGACCGCGTCCATGTTGATGGTGCCATGCGTCCAGTTGAGTTCGCCATCGCCAGCGCCCTGCGGTTTACCCGCTGCGCCCTTGGGCGCGTGCGCGGCGTTCCACTTGAGCCAGGCCTGACGTTTGTCTTCGTTGGTCCATCCGTCCTTGCGGCCCGCAGCCTTCCACTTGAGCCAATCCTGCTTCGACTTCTCCGTCAGTAAATTCTGCTCTTGAAACCCCATCGCGAGCGCGAACCGCTTGGCGTCCTGCCCCACAAGCATGATGTGCTCGGTGTATTCCATCACGGCCTTCGCCACGAGCGACGGGGTGGCAATCCCTTCAATCGCTGCCACCGAGCCGGCGCGCTTGGTGGGACCGTGCATGCAGCTGGCATCGAGCTGCACCACACCGTCCGCGTTGGGCAGTCCGCCAAGCCCGACGGACTGATCCTCGGGATCGAGCTCCTGCGTGTTCACTCCTGCAATAATCGCGTCGAGGGTGTCGGCCCCGCCCGCGATTTTGTCGTAGGCAATCTTAATGCCTGCTGGCCGATCGGTGTGATACCCGTTGGTTGAACTGATGACCACGGGGCGACCACGAAACGAGGCCGGCGTCTGTGCCCGCGACCGCGCGCGCTCCACGTCCCACTCCTCGGCGCTAATCTCGCGCGGAAGAAATCCCAGGGCGGCCAGCGTGGCAGACTTCTCCAAAAACTCGCGACGGGTCGGCTTCACGAACGCTCCAGATAAAAAGGTCTTCCCGCTATTGTAGCGCGAGAACGCGCACCACGCGACGGCTCTTCACCGAACCACCGCTAGAGATCACCATACCGGCTCGGCGCACGCTCGGCCACCCACGCGCGGAGAGCACGGTGAATCGAACGTTCCACCGCCGCACTCGCCAAATCACCAGGGTGCAACGCGATGCGCATCACGGGCACGCGACGTTGGAGCGTCCAGCGCAGCTGCGCCTGCACGTTCGAGCCCCAGCTCCGGAAGGCACCTCGCGCGCTCCAGCGTAGCACCGGCGAGCGACGCACCGTGCCAGCTGTATGCACGTAAATCGTGGCATCATCTTCACTCACCGCCAACCCCGCGTTCCGCGCGGCCACGTGCGTGTCGGGCCGCGCGAGCCACGCGGGTGGCACAAACCCAATAGGTGTCAGCCCCTGCGCCGTGAGTCGAGCAATACCGCGATCTATACGCGCCCGCGCCTGCGGGAGATCGAGGGTCAAAAACTCTCCCTCCTTGTTGGTGCGACCCACGGCGCGCCACTCGTCCCGCCAGCCGCGCGGCAGTCCAACTTCGTCGTGCCGTTCCCCGTGCAGAAAAATTTCCGCACCCTCCGCGGCGCGCGCGCGCACCCAACGCACGAACGATTCATCCTGCTCGATGGGTGCCTCGCCGTGCCAGTCAGGAATCACGAGCAGGCCCGGCACAATGCCGTGCGCGGCGCACATGCTCCAGAGCGTCTCCACTCTGGGCTGTAGCGCCGGCGTGACATCGTGAATCGTGACGAGGAGTGCCATGATTAGCGCCGCAGCACGGAGGCATACACCGCGAAGATGCGGTCGAATACGGCATCCCACGAATGGTCGCGCTCGGCGTACTGTCGCCCCAGTGCGCCGAGCGCGCTGAGGTCGGCGGCCAGAAGCGCCACCGCCTCCTCCGCGAGCGAGGCGGCTTGGCCGCTCACAAAGCACCGACCGGCGCCACTCGCCTTCACTTGTTCCCCAATCCCGCCGCGGTCTGCGGCCAGCACCGGCGTACCGCTGGCCAGTGCCTCGAGCGCCGACAGGCCGAACGTTTCGACGGAACAGGGGCCCACGTAGATGTCGAGCGCGGCGATCAGGTCGGCGAGGCGATCCCGATCTGTTTCGTAGGGCAGGATCCGCGCCCACGGGGCGTCGCGAAGCCGGCTTTCGAGTTGTGATCGCATGGGCCCGTCCCCGATCAGCACGAGCTTCGCGCGGGTGCGGGCGTACACCTGCGGCCACGCATCGAGGAGCACGTCCAACTCTTTCTCTACCGCAAAACGCCCAACGAAACCCGCGAGTGGGCCGTCGGTCAATCCGTATCGCGCCCGCGTCTCCGTGCGCCGCGCGCGACGTTCTGGCGTGTAGTGCGCGAGATCCACCCCAAGGGGAATCCGCGTCACGCGCTCGACACCGGCGCGGCGCAGATCATCCGCGGCGAACTCCGAGCAGGCAATGGTGTGGGCAAAATGCTTGTCGATGGTGCGCGCGTATTTCCAGGCCAGATCACCGAGCGCGCGCCGCACACCGCCCGCTTTCTCGGGGAATGGCGAGAAGAGGCGCGGAAAGTTGCTGTGGTAGAACGCCACCACGGGGATGTCGAGCCCACGCGACGCGACGCGCGCAATCCACGGCACGAGTCCTGGACTGCCCACTTCAATCACGTCTGGTCGCTCGTGGAGCATGACCTGGCGGTTGGTGCGCGTGGCCAGCATGAAGCGATACGGCGCCTGCGTCGGCACCCGGGGGCCGCGCAGGCGGTAGCAGCGCACGCCGTCGCTTTCGGAGAGTGCATCGCGGGAGCCGGGGAGTACGAGAACTTGGCGGAGCTCCGGCCGAGCCTCCACGTAGCGCGCCTTGGCCCGCAAATACGTGCGAATGCCGCCCGTGGTATCGCCGTAGAATTCGGTAATATCGAGAACCCCGAGCCGAGCGCTCGGGCGCAGCGGCACGGGAAAGCTGGTCTGCGCCAGATTTATGGCCGACGCTCGTAACACGGCGTCGGGCAGGAAGATACGATCGAGCAGGGGGCCGGAGTCGATCACGCGGCGGAGCGGCGGAGTTGTGGGATGCCGAACGTTACCTTGGGCCGATTCGCTTTCGCTACCTGCTGACGGCAGTCCACCGTAGCTTCCACATGATAGTTGTGGGATTCGGGAAGCACTCGACCGGGCGCAAGCTCGGCCACGATGGTGGGGAGGTTGTGATGGCTGGTGTAAAGCTCGATGGCGCAGGCACACAGAAGATGAAGACACTCGAGGATGCCCTGATGGTGATCTCGAGTCTTCATGGGACGGTGGAGCGGATGGCGGTCGAGGTGAAGGCCAACAAGGGTGTGGGGATCATTCCGCAACAGATCAAGCGGGTGCTCGTTCCCCTCCAGGGGCAGCTCAAGGGGCAATTTGGGCTCATCGCGGACCAGATCGCCGGGATGATTCTGGCGTCCAGCCGAGGCGGCGGCGGGGATCAGGCCCGCGTGCGCGTCATGCGAGAGCACGTGGCACAGCTACGAACGGCGCTGGAGCTCGCGGCCAATAAGGTCAAGGCACAGCACGCCGTGGAGATCGAAAGCTCGGGTGACTGAACCGGTGCGGGCAGGGTCCCCGAGCAACTTGGTCCAAAGGCGCACTTTAGTCCCCCCTTTCACCGACCGAAACTATCTCCTTCACCGGTGACATTTGGGTTGCTCGGCGCACTGTCGGAGAATACCTTACAACGCCGTCCTTATGTAACCTCTAGGCGAGCGACTTCTTGCCGCGACTCACCGTTCCTCTTCATTAGAAAAGGATCCGCTTAATGTCCTTTTTCCGTCCGCGCCGGTACGCACCCGCTCTATTCGTAGCGGTTGCTTTGCTGGCGCTCGCCGCGTGTGGAGATCAGTACCCGAACTCCACGTTCACGCACCTCACAGACAACAATCGAACGATTAGTGCGCTGTGGGATCGCCTCATGTTCCTCGGAACGGGCGTGTTCGTGTTCGTGGAGGCATTGCTGATTTTCACGATCATCAAGTTTCGTAAGCGTCCTGGTGGGCCCAAGGCCAAGCAGATTCACGGCCATGCGGCGCTCGAGATCACGTGGACCGTCATTCCGGCGCTCATTCTCGTATTGATCGCTGTGCCGACGGTGCAGGCGATCTACACGACGCAGGCGAAGGCTCCGGACGGCTCCCTGAAGGTCGAGGTCATCGGGCATCAATGGTGGTGGGAGTTCCGCTATCCGGAACTCGGCGTGGTCACGGCCAACGAGCTGTACCTGCCGGCCGGTCGCACGGTGAGCTTTCAGCTCAACACGCGCGACGTCCTGCACTCGTTCTGGACGCCGCAGCTCGGCGGCAAGCGCGACCTGATTTCGAACCGCACCAACTGGATGTGGTATACGCCCGACCGCTCGCTCGCAGAAAATGCCTACAACGGATTCTGCGTCGAGTACTGCGGCACCTCGCACGCGAACATGCGCTTCCGCACGTTCGTGGTGTCGGAGGACAAGTTTGAGAGCTGGGCCAAGCATCAGGCGGGCATTGCCGCCGGTGCGCCGGTGCCCACCGCCGTGGCACCCGCAGCTGGCGCCCCCGTTGTGACGGGCGCTGCGATGGCTGGCATGAAAATGCCCGCGGCCGCGGCCGTTGCGTCGGCCGCTCCTGTCGAAGAAGCCGTGGGCTACACTTTCCCGCTCGATAAACTGCCGGCGCACGTTGTCCCCACGACACCCATGCCGACCGGCGAGAGCACGATCAAGTTCGACGACGCGCTCCTTGCCAGCGGAAACGCGGTGGCGGGTCGCGAGCTGCTCACGAACATGGCCAACTTGGGCAAGGCGCCCTGCCTCACCTGCCACGTGATCAAGGGTGAGATGGCGATGGTCAAGGATGACCAGGCCAAGGGACCGAACCTCACGCACTTTGGCGCGCGACACACGCTGGGCGGGGGACTGTTCAGCAGCGACCCGGCCACGCTGGCACGTTGGATTAAGAATGCGCCGGCCATGAAGCCCGGATCGATCATGCCGACCCTGGGCGCCGGTGAATACAACGCGATGATCAAGCAGAAGCTGGCCAGCGGGCTCGACGACCGGCAGATCGCCGATATCGTCGCCTATCTGAAGTCGCTCAAGTAAGGCCCGAGGAGATACCTACCCATGGCAAATACTGCCGCTACCCAGACGACGGCCGCACCACACGCCGCCTATGAGTCGGGCCTCTGGAGTTGGATTGCGACGGTCGATCACAAGCGGATCGGCACGCTCTATCTCTTCACGGCTCTGTTCTTCTTTTTGTTCGGTGGACTTGAGGCGTTCCTCATGCGCCTGCAGCTCGCCCAGCCGAACGGCCACGTGGTCTCAGCTGAGCTCTACAACCAGCTGTTCACGATGCACGGCACGACGATGGTGTTTCTTGCCATCATGCCGTTGTCGGCCGCGTTCTTCAACTATCTGATTCCGCTGCAGATCGGTGCGCGCGACGTCGCGTTCCCGCGCCTCAACGCGTTCAGCTACTGGGTGTACTTGCTCGGCGCCATTTTTATCACGGTGCCGATCTTCTTTGAGCTCGCACCGAACGGGGGTTGGTTCGGTTACGCGCCCTTGACCACCATCCAGTTCTCCGGCGGTCTGAACATCGACTTCTGGGTGATGGGTCTGCAGATCCTCGGCATCAGTTCGCTGGCCGCGGCGTTCAACTTCATCACGACGATCATCAATCTGCGCGCGCCCGGCATGACGCTCATGCGCATGCCGATGTTCACGTGGATGTCGTTCATCGTGCAGTTCCTGCTCATATTGGCCTTCCCGGCGATCACGGTCGCCCTCGTGTTCTTGCTGTTCGATCGCTTCTTCGGGACGAACTTCTACACGCTCGCCGCCGGCGCTGACCCACTGCTCTGGCAGCATCTGTTCTGGATCTTCGGACACCCCGAGGTCTACATCCTGATTCTGCCGGCCTTCGGCCTCGTGTCGGAGATTCTGCCGACCTTCTCGAAGAAGCCGTTGTTCGGCTATCACGTGATGGTCTACTCGGGCATCATGATCGGCTTCCTCGGCTTCGGCGTGTGGGCGCACCACATGTTCGCGGTCGGCATGGGCGCCACGGCGGACGCCATCTTCGCGATGGCGACGATGCTCATCGCGATCCCGACCGGCGTGAAGATCTTCAACTGGATCGCCACGATGTGGGCGGGCGAAGTGTCGTTCACCACGCCGATGAAGTTCGCGATCGGCCTATTGGCGCTCTTCACCATCGGCGGCATCTCGGGCGTCATGCACAGCTCGGCGCCCGCCGACACGCAACAGACGGACACATACTTCGTCGTCGCCCACTTCCACTATGTGCTGTTCGGTGGATCGATCATGGGCATCTTCGGCGGTATTTATTTCTACTTCCCGAAGATGTTCGGCCGCTACATGAGCGAGTCACTGGGCAACTGGCATTTCTGGCTGAACTTCATCGGCATGAACCTCACGTTCTTCCCGATGCACTTCAGCGGCATGCTCGGCATGCCGCGCCGCATCTATTCGTATGATGCCGGCCAAGGCTGGGAAAAGTTCAACATGGCGTCGACCATCGGCACGGTGCTGCTGATCATTGCCACGCTGATCTTTGTCATCAACTTCCTCAAGAGCCGCAAGGGCGGCTCCGTTGCCCCGAACGACGCGTGGGGTGCCGGTACGCTTGAGTGGTCGATTCCGTCGCCGCCGCCAGATTACAACTTTGCGCAGATTCCGACGGTCACGTCGCGCTACCCGCTCTGGGATCTGAAGCACCCAGAGATGACGTCCGACATTTCGCACGCGTCCCCTGACGCCGCGACGGTTGCCGACGCGCATGCCGCGCCGATGCACGAAGAGACCGGCGGCAAGACCGCGGCAGAGCTCGGTATCCCCATGCCGTTCTCCACGTTGAAGCCGCTGTTTGCGGCGCTGGGGCTCGTCATTATGTTCGCCGGCCTGCTGTTCATGCACACCGACAAGTTCGCGCTGGCCATGACGACCACGATCGGCGGCGCCGCGCTGCTCATCGGGTCGCTCTACGCCTGGCTCACCAGCCCGCTCGAGTAACAGGAGACCAGACCCAGTGGCTAACGCTCACGCAGCAGAATCCGCGTCACACGCGCACGAACACGTGCACGAACACGTGCACGAACACGTGCACTACACGACGACCGGCCTCGATCACAAGAAGATTGCGATCTGGGCGTTTATCGGCTCGGAGTGCATGCTGTTCATCTCGCTCATTTCCACGTACCTGATCTACAAGGGGCGCTCAGTGGTTGGCCCCTTCCCGCACGAGGCGTGGACGAGCCCGTCGGGCCAGCTGTTCGCGCCCATCCTGAACATCCCGGTCACCTCGGCCTCGACGTTCGTGCTCCTGATGTCCTCGCTCTTCATGGTGCTCGCGCTCGAAGCCGTGGAGCACAAGGGCAATCCGGCGTATGCCAACAATATCCGAGGCAACTCCAAGTTCTGGCTGATGGCCACGGCCATCGCTGGCGCGACGTTCCTCGGCTTTCAGGCGTACGAGTTCACGTCGTTCGTGCACGAGGGGCTGACGATTCGCACGAACCTGTTCGGCTCGTCGTTCTTTACGCTCACCGGCTTCCACGGCGCCCACGTCACCGTTGGCGTGCTCTGGATCCTGACGTTGTTCGCGATGGACTATTCGCGTGGCCTCACGAAGAAAGACACCGTGCTGGTGGACATCTGCGCGCTGTACTGGCACTTCGTGGACGTCGTCTGGATCGCGATCTTCACGCTCGTTTACCTCATCAAGTAAGGGGACCCGCGCATGACCGACCACGAACACGCCGACCACGCGCACGAGCACCCCACCTGGAAGCAGTACAAGTGGGTGGCGCTCATCCTCACGCTCATCACCGTTGTCGAGGTGTGGGTGTACTACACGCCGTTCAAGGACTCGCCGCTGTTTGTGCCGACGCTGCTCATCATGTCAGCGGTGAAGTTCGCGATCGTCGTGCTGTTTTACATGCACCTGCGCTACGACCACAAGCTTTTCAAAGCGCTCTTCACGGGGCCGCTGATCATCGCCATTTGCACGCTCACGGCGCTGATGTTCCTGTTTGGAAAGTTCTCCCTGTAACCCCGCGGCAACGCAGAGTTTCAGCGGGCGCCGCCTCTCCAGGCGGCGCCCGATTGTTTTTCGCCTAGATTTCCACTCATGCCAATCTTGTACCTCCTGCTGCACCCCGCCGCGCGCCTGAGTTGGCAAGACTTCAGCGTGCATTGGAGCACCGTCATCGGACTGGCGGCATTGCAGGCGCTGTACGAATGGCGGTTGCGCGTGCACGCCAGCGGTGGCGCGAGCGCCGACGAGACCGCCGGTCCGTCGGTGGGACGCCGTGCGTCGTTCACGCTTGGGCTGCTGGTGATGTTTGTGACGCTGAATGGCCCGCTCCACGACCTCAGCGACTATTACCTGTTCAGCGCGCATATGGTGCAGCACCTGATTCTCGCTCTCCTGGTGCCGCCGCTCCTGCTCTATGGGACGCCCGGCTGGATGCTGCGACCGGCGCTCGATCTGCCGGGGGTGCGCACCATCGCTACGCGTGTGAGCGGTGGGCGGGCGGCCTTTGCCATCTTCAACTTGACGATGGCGTTCTGGCATCTGCCACCGATGTACAACACGGCGATGACCTTTCACCCCGTACACATCGCGCAGCACCTCACGATGCTCATCGCGGCGACCATTATGTGGTGGCCGCTGCTCAGCCCGTTGCCCGAACTGCCGCGCCTCTCGTATCCGGGGCAGATGCTCTACAGCTTTCTGATGACCATTCCGATGTCGGTCGTTGCCGTGTACATCACGATGGCCGACCACACGCTCTACCCCGCGTATAGCTCTGCTCCGCGCATTTGGGGCTTCACTCCGTTGGCGGATCAGCAGTTGGGCGGGTTGATCATGTGGATCCCAGGCGGCCTGTTTTTCGTTGGCGTCGCGTCGTTTGTGTTCTTCAAATGGTCGGCGAGTGGCGCCGATTCCGAGAAAGGCGCGCAGGTGCGGAATTGATGGAGCCCTCCGGCGCGGCTGCGCGTTGGTGGTCAACTCGGCGAGCGAGCGGTAGAATGTCCACCATCACCTTCAGACGAGAGAGCAGCCGGTGAGCCTGGAATCCCGTCGCGAGCGGCTCGTGGCGCTCGACGTTTTTCGCGGCATGACGGTCGCGTCCATGTTGCTCGTGAACAATCCGGGCACGTGGGGCGCCATCTATCCGCCGCTCGAGCACGCGGAGTGGAACGGGTGGACCCCTACCGATCTGATTTTCCCATTTTTTCTGTTTATTGCTGGCATCACGACGCACCTCTCGCTCTCGTCTCGCCGAGCGCAGGGCGCGGATGACGGGGCGCTCCAGCGCCAGATCGTGCGCCGCGGCGCGATGATCGTGCTCTTTGGACTCCTGCTCGGCGCCTTTCCGTTTTACCAGCTGGATCGGTGGGTACACCTGCGGATCCCAGGGGTGCTGCAGCGCATTGGCATGGCGTACGCCCTCTCAGCGTTGATCACCATGCGGGGGACGCTCAAGCAGCAGGTGATGGTGCTGGTGGCGTTGCTGTATGGGTACTGGTTTGCCATGACCCTGCTCCCCGTGCCTGGGGCGGACGGTGGGATTGGCGCCAATCTGCTCAATGCCCCGTCTCGTACGCTGGCGGCCTGGCTTGACCGGTTACTGCTCGACGGCCACCTCTGGGTAACCAGCAAAACCTGGGACCCCGAGGGCCCCTTCTCTACCCTCCCAGCCATCGGCAC
>CANIWQ010000004.1 GCA_947471365.1 Gemmatimonadota bacterium
CGATCCGCTCCGCGATGAGGCACTCAACGACGTAGCGCGCGAGGCGGCGGCAGAGCTCCTTGCCGACGACCCAGCGCTCACCAAGCCCGCGCACAAGCCTTTCCACGACGTGCTGCGCAAACGCTACGCACGCGCCATCGAACTGTTCCGCGTCGGTTAGGGCGAAACGTTCGGGAGGTACGCCATGCCGTCCGGCTCACGGCCAGCGGTGAGCATGCGCAACACACGGCGCGACGCGATGTCGACTTCGGCGAGCCGATCATGCGCGGCGAGTGCCACCCACGCGCGCTTGCCATCTGGGGCAATGAGAATGCCGAGCGGTGTGGCGGAGCGACCAAACTGATTGAGCATGGTCGACTTGGCGATCGTTTCGTCGTAGGCAAATGCGATCGTGCCAGCCAGCGTGCGCGCTTTGGCATCGTAGACGCTCACGGTGCCCGACTGCGCGTTGGACTGGAGCACCCATTTGCCGTCGGGGGTAAAGTGCAGGCGGTTGGGAAAGAGTCCGGTGGGCCAAGCGGCGAGCGAATCGAGCGTGTGGGCGTCGAGCACGGTGAGGCGGTTGAGCGGCCGGTCGGCCGTCCAGAGTTCCTTGCCGTCGGGGGAGAGGTCGATGGCTTCCGGCCCTTTGCCATTGGCGACCGTCTTGACCACCACGCCACGCTCGAGATCGATGAGCGAGTTGGTGCCGGAGTTGATGTTGGACGTCCAAACGCGCGACCCATCCGGCGCGAGCACTAGGAGATGGGTGCCGCCCACGTTGGTGCGGATGGTTTTTTCGATCGTCCCCGTTTCGGCGGCCACTACGATCACGGCCTGCGCCAACTCGCTGGTGACGACCACCCGCTTGCCGTCCGGGAGCCACGCCATGCCGTGGGGGCGCTGAAACTCCCCCAACTCGATCGTGCGCACGACCTTCCGGGTGCGGAGGTCGAGCAGCGTGAGGGAGTGGCCGGGGGTGGTGCCGCCGTAGTTGGCGGCCATCGCCCAGCGGCCGTCTGGGGAGACGGCGACCTCGTGCGGCCCGTCTCCCACGGGCATGGTCGCGACGGTCCGCCCGTCGGCTAGGTCGAGTATGGAGGCGGTGGCTTCGCTCTTGTTGAGCACAATCAGCCCGGGCCGCTGGGCGGCGGCGGTGCCGGTGAAGCCGAGGCAGAGGGCGACCGCTGGGATCAGGACAAAAGTGCGCATGAACTCTCCGTTCGGGAGGAGGTAATAGACTATACTTTACGCGATTGCACCGCCGTCCAGAACCATCGCCACGAGGTATTGATGTCCCGAGGGCTTCTTCGCCGCGCCGCCGTTCCTGTGTTGGGCGCTCTGTTGACCATCGCCGCCGCCAGCTCCGCGCCGTCGCGCGCCGCCGTTCCATGCGACGCGGATAATGCGAATCTCACCCTGCCGGCTGGCTTTTGCGCCACGGTGTACGCCACGAATGTCGGAGCCCCGCGCCACATGGTGGTGGCTCCGAATGGCGACATGTTGGTGATTGTAAATCCGTACTCGACGGCCGCTGAGGCGGGCGGTGGTGCGGCTGGTACCGGCCGGCAAGCGGGCTCCCTCACCTTGCTGCGTGACGCCAACGGCGACGGCAAGGCCGAGTACATGAAGCGTCTTGCCCCCGGCAGCGGTTCGGGTATCGCACTTTCGGGCGGCTACGTCTACTACTCGAGCAGCAACTCCATCGTGCGCTCCACGTATAAGACGGGCGACACCACGGTCGGTCCGGCCGAGGTCGTGATCTCGGATTTGTACCGTGGCGGGCATGTGTCCAATGCGTTCGTCATGGTCGGATCCACGTTGTACCTCAACATTGGATCGGGCACCAATAGCTGCCAGGAGCCCGATCGCCGTCCGCTGGTGAAAGGGACCGACCCATGCGTGGAGCTCGAGACCCGCGCCGGCGTCTGGTCGTATGACGCCACCAAGCTTGGCCAGAAGGTGACGGACGGCGTGCGCTTTGCGACCGGCATGCGCAACTCTGTTTCGCTCACGGTGGACCCGCGCGACAAATCACTTTGGGCCACCATGCACGGACGCGATGGCCTGCAGGCGCCGCCGGTGGGGCAGTGGACGTTCTCCAACGAGTATGGTTCTGAGAACCCGGGCGAGCAGACCAACCACATCCTCAAGGGCGACGACTTCGGCTGGCCCTACTGCTACTTCTCCACGGAAGAGAAGAAGCTCGTCAACTCGCCGGAGTACGGCGGCGATGGCAAGAACAGCGATCGCTGCGAGAGCCGCAAGAAGCCGGCGTACGTATTCCCCGCGCACTGGGCGCCGAACGACATGATGTTCTACACGGGCACGCAATTCCCGGGTGAATACAAGTCGGGGGCATTCGTGGCCTTCCACGGGTCGTGGAATCGCGCGCCCTTCCCGCAGCAGGGCTTCCGCGTGGTGTTCCTCCCGCTCAACGGTGAGAAGGCCAGCGCACATCGTGATTTCGCCACTGATTTCTCTGCCAACGGTGGACCGGGCAAGGACGGCAAGCTGCATCGCCCGACCGGTCTCGCCCAAGGTGCGGACGGTTCGCTCTACATCGCCGACGATGTCGGCGGCATCATTTACAAGGTCAGCTACAAGGGCAAGTAATGACGACGTACGCGCGCATCAACGAACTCTCCGCCCACGCTGGCGCGACGGTCACCGTCCGCGGCTGGGTGACGCACCTTCGCTCGTCGGGGAAGGTGGCCTTTATCGTCCTCCGCGACGGCACCGGTATTTTGCAAACGGTGCTCGTGAAGAATGCGGTCACGCCTGAGGCGTGGACGCTGTTCGGCGAACTCACGCAGGAAGCGTGCATTGCCGTCACGGGAGAAGTGCGGGCTGATGCGCGCGCGCCGGGTGGCTACGAACTGGGGATCGCCGAACTCTCGCTGATTGGCGCGAGCCCGCTCGATTATCCCATTCAGCCCAAAGAGCACGGTATCGATTTTCTGCTCGACAACCGCCACTTCTGGCTCCGCACGCCGCGCCAGGTGGCCATTTTCCGCATCCGAAACGAAATCGAACAGGCGATTCACGATTTCTTTTACGAGCGCGGCTTCTTGCGGGTGGATACGCCCATCCTGACGGCCGCCATCGGCGAACGCTCCGGACTGTTCAGCACCGAATACTTCGAGGAAGGGAACGCCTACCTCGCGCAGACGGGCCAGCTCTACGGCGAAGCCGCCGCGGCGGCCTTCGGCAAGATCTACACCTTCGGCCCAACCTTCCGCGCCGAAAAATCGAAGACGCGCCGGCACCTCACCGAGTTCTGGATGATCGAACCGGAAGTCGCGTTCAACGACAGCGAAGACAACATGAAGTTGCAGGAAGATCTGCTCGCCTACCTCGTGCAGCGCGTACTCGAGCGGCGACAGGCCGAACTGAAAGAATGTGAACGGGATGTCACCAAGCTCGAGAACATCAAGACGCCCTTCCCGCGCATCAACTACACCGATGCCGTGGCCACGCTCCAACAGAAGGGGAGTAAGGTCGTCTGGGGCGACGACCTCGGCGCCGAAGACGAAGCGTTGCTGGTGGAAGATTACGATCGGCCGATCTTCATCATGAACTACCCCAAGGAGGCGAAAGCCTTCTACATGAAGGAGAATCCGGACGACCCACGCACGGTGCTCTGCGATGACTGTCTCGCCCCCGAAGGCTACGGCGAGATTATCGGCGGGTCGCAGCGTGAGGATGACCTCGACAAAATCTTGCACCGCCTGCGCGAAGAAAAACTGCCCGAAGATGCCTACAACTGGTATCTCGATTTGCGGAAGTACGGCACCTTTCCGCATGCCGGCTTTGGCCTCGGGCTCGAGCGCACGGTGGCGTGGATTTGCGGGTCGCAACACATCCGCGAGTGCATCGCGTTTCCGAGGATGATGCACCGCCTGCGGCCGTAGCCTGCGGGCGCTGTAAACGGAAAACGGAAAGCGGAAAACGGTAAACCATCCACCGTTTTCCGCTTTCCGTTTAACCAATTGTCAGGCTTTCGCCTACATGCCACCCTTGTACAGCGCCCCCTCCTCCGACTACAGTCCATCACTCACCGGAGCCGTCCGCAACATGTCTTTACTCGCCCACCGCATCCAACGCCTGCTCCCTCGCCACGCGCTTCGCCGTGTGGTGGGCTTGCTCGTGCTGGCCGTCATGGCGAGGCAGGCAACGGCTTTTGCGTGGGTGCGGTGCGAAACTCGCAGTGTACCGGCTCCGACCACCGCGTCGATGCCGACTGGCGCGCATCATCATGCCGCGCCAGCACCCTCCCAGGACACGGCGCCCCAAGCACCCGTTGGATGCAACCATCAGTCGCCCGCCGACTGCTGCGGCGTGGGAAGCGGCTGCGTGTCGCTCGCCGTCACGCCACCCCACGGGGTGTTCGTGAGTGTGGCAACGCACACGCTCGTCGCGCCGATGACGCCGAGCGCTCCGCTCGCGCTCTCGCTCGCCCCGGCCGACCCACCGCCTCGAGCCTGACCTGATTGCTCGCGCAGCCCTCGGGCTGCGCCGCTCGACGCGTCCGCGTTCGAGCCGCATCCGCACTCGTCGGATGCCACAGCCATCAGGGGTGGAGGACGCTCGTGCATTTCGTCATCACGTATGACGCATTGCGATCGTGGTCGCGGTCGATTGCGTCACTCACGCTCGCCATTCTCGCCGTCGCGTCGCCAAGTGCGGCGCAGTCGCCGACACCGCCATCGGCCGTGCGCGACACGCTGCGCCTTGGCCCGCTACTCGAGGCCATCGAGCGCGGTAATCCGAGAATCGAAGCCGCACGCGCCACCGCGCGTGCCGCACGAGCGCGGATTCCCGGCGCCTCGCGTGCGCCCGACCCCCAACTGCAACTCGGGCTCATGAACCGCGAGTTCCCCAATCTGCGGCCCATGGACCTGCTCGGCATGACGCAAATCCAAGTGATGCAAATGGTACCGGTGGCCGGGAAGCTCCGCCTCGCAGGACTCGCCGAAACGGCGCGCGCCGACGCGACCGACACCCGCGTCCTCGACGCCTCCGCGGATTTGCGTGCGCGAGGCACGATGCTCTTCTACGACCTCTACGCCACCGACGGTACGCTCCGTGTGGCGCGCGACACCAGGCGATTGCTGCAGGACATCGGCGAGCTCGCGGGCAAAATGTATCAGGTGGGGGAGGGACGGCAGGTCGATGTGTTGCGCGCCAATGTGGAGCAGGCACGCATGCAAGAAGATCTCATTCGCATGGAGACTATGCGAACGACGATGGCCGCTCGGCTGAGCGCGCTCATCGCCGCTCCTATTGATGCCCCCGTTGGCGTGGCCGTCCTGCCCCGCTTTCCCTCCGCGCTCCCCTCGCTGGACTCGCTGCAGCAACTCGCCGAACGGTTTCGCCCGATGCTCCGTGCCGGCGCGCAAGATGTGAATGCTGCAGAGGCGTCGGCCCGATTGGCGGAAGTGGAGATCTGGCCCGATCTCCAAGTGGGGGTGCAACTCGCCACGCAGGGCGGGCCAACGGGTCCGCAGCGCATGGGCAGCCTGATGGTCGGAGCGGCGATTCCGATCGCAGCTGGCACGCGCCAACGACAGGTGCGCGAGGAAACGGGCGCGATGCGCGCCATGGCCGCGGCGGAGCTCGCCATCATGCGGGCCGAGACGCGCGGTGCCGTCGCGGAAGCGCACGCGAGTCTCGTGCGCGCGCGAAGGCTGGCCGATCTCTATCGCTCCTCCGTGCTGCCGCAGGCAGCAGCCACGGTGGCGTCGTCGCTCAGTGCATATCGCGTCGGTGGTGTGAACTTCATGACCTTGCTCGACGCACAGATGACGCTCAATCGGTATCGCCAAGAACTCTTCACGCTCGAAGCCGACGAAGGCAAAGCGTGGGCCCAACTGGAAATGCTGACCGGCCGCCCGCTCGTGGACGCGCATTCCGCCCAGCCGGTACGCCCGGCAGGAGAACCGCTGCAATGACCGACCAAGACACGTTTTCCACGCGCGCAGAGCGCTCGCCCTTTGATTCCGCGCCAGCCACTGGTGGGCGCGGAATCCTCCGCTGGGCGCTCTTTACGGTGATCGTGGGCGGTGGCGTGGCGGGCGCGTGGTGGTTTACGCGCGCGGCGGACCCGCTCCCCGCGCCGATCCTAGCGGCACGTCCGGCGTCCGGCGCCGCCGGAACTCCGGTGATGCTCACTGCCGAGGCCGCCAAACGCATCGGTGTGACCTATGCGACGGTCGAACGGAGTGCATTGCGCCCGGAGATTCGCGCGGTGGGCGTGGTGACCTACGACGAAACTCGGATGAAGAGTGTGGCCTCAAAGGTGGACGGCTACGTCGAGCAGTTGTTTGTGTCGTACACCGGGCAGCTGGTGGAAGAAAACGATCCCGTGCTCCGCCTCTATTCGCCGATGCTCGTGACGGCGCAGGAGGAGCTCCTCCTGGCGCGCAAACTGCTCGCTGATGTCTCCAGTGGCGACGCAGAGGCCGTGCGCAACGCCAACGCTCTCTTGGCGAGCACACGCCGGCGCTTGCAGTACTGGGATGTACCGGACGCCGACATCGCACGCGTCGAGCGCACCGGCGAAGTGCAGAAGACGCTCACCCTGCGATCGCCGCTGCGAGGCGTGGTGATGCAAAAGACCGTACTCGCCGGACAGCGCATCATGGCGGGTGACGCCGTGTATCAAGTGGCCGACCTGCGCACGGTGTGGCTCGAGGGTGAACTGTTTGAGCGGGATCTCGCGTCCGTTCGTATTGGCCAGTCAGTCACGGCGGAGTTTGAGTTTGCGCCGGGCAAACGTCGCGAGGGGCGTGTCACCTTTGTGGCCCCAACGGTGGCAGCCGAGACGCGCACCACCAAGCTTCGCGTCGAGCTGTCGAACGCCGACGGCGCGCTCAAGCCAGGGATGTATGCCACCATCATTTTGCGTGGTGATGCCCGACGTGACGTGCTCAGCGTGCCACGCGCTGCCGTCCTCGTAACCGGCACGCGCGTGCTGGTCTTTGTGCGTAGCGCCGACGGCATGCTCACGCCCCGTGAAGTCACGTTGGGGCAAACCACCGAGGATCGCGTGGAAATCCTGCGCGGCGTGGCGGCAGGGGAATCCGTCGTTGCATCGGCCACCTTCCTCGTAGACGCGGAGTCGAACCTGGGCTCCGCACTCGGCGCCATGGCGAACATGCCGGGAATGGATCACAGCGCCATGACGCCCGACTCGATGGCGAACATGCCGGGAATGGATCACAGCGCCATGACGCCCGACCCGATGGCCAACAGGCCGGGCATGAATCACACTCCAAAGAAACCCTGAGGCTCCCATGCTCAAACGCATTATTGCATGGGCGGTCAGCGAGAGACTCCTCGTCTTGCTCTTTACCATCGGCGCCATATCGGCTGGGGTCTGGGCACTCAAGCGCACGCCGCTCGAGGCGCTCCCTGATCTCAGCGACGTGCAGGTGATTGTGCAGGCCGAGTACAGCGAGCAGGCGCCGCGCATTGTGGAAGATCAGGTGACCTATCCAATTGCCGCCGGCATGCTCAAAGTGCCGGGTGCGCGGGCGGTGCGCGGCTATTCGTTTTTCGGCATCTCGTTTGTCTACGTAATTTTCGAGGACGGGACCGATCTCTATTGGGCGCGCAGTCGCGTGCTGGAGTATCTCAACGGCATCGGCGGGCAACTCCCCAAGTCGGTGGTGCCAACGCTCGGTCCAGATGCCACTGGGCTTGGCTGGGTCTATCAGTACGCGATCGAAGACACGACCGGCCGCATGTCGCTCGCCGACCTCCGCGGCGTGCAGGACTGGTATGTGCACCACGCCCTCGTCTCAGTGCCGGGCGTTGCGGAGGTGGCGAGTATTGGCGGCTACCAAAAACAATATCAAGTGGATGTCGATCCGGCCAAACTGCAGGCGTACCGCATTCCCATCACCCGCGTGATGTCGGCCATTCAAGCGGCGAACGCCGATGTGGGTGGCATGGTGATGGAACTCTCCGAGCGCGAGTATATGGTGCGCGGACTCGGCTACATCCGTTCGCTGGCGGACATCGAAAACATCGTCGTGGGCGCGACGACCACGGGCACGCCCGTGCGCGTCGCGGAGTTGGGCCGTGTGTACGTCGGGCCTGCCGTGCGCCGCGGCGTAGCCGAGTATGACGGCCGCGGCGATGCCGTGGGTGGCATTGTGGTGATGCGGTTCGGGCAAAACGCCCTCACGACGATTGCGAATGTGAAAGCGCGCCTCGCCGAGATTCAGCCGGGGCTCCCGCCCGGCGTGGTGCTGCGCCCTGTGTATGATCGCAGCGGCCTGATCGAGCGGGCGATCACCACGCTCCGCGACAAGTTGGTCGAGGAGAGCCTCATCGTGGCGATCGTGTGCATCGTCTTCTTGTTGCACGCGAGTTCGGCATTGGTGGCCATTCTAACCTTGCCGGTCGGCATTCTCATGGCATTCGTTGCCATGCGCTTCGTGCCGGTGGGCGCCGACATCATGTCACTCGGCGGCATCGCCATCGCGATTGGTGCCATGATCGACGCCGCCATCGTGATGATCGAGAATATGCATAAGCACCTCGAGCGTGCCATCGTCGAGAAGGAGCGCCTCAACCCCACGGGCTCGCCGCCAGTGGACCCCACGCGCATGGACACGGCGGTGCTCTCCACCGCCGAACGGTGGCGCGTGGTGATTCATGCGGCGCAGGAAGTGGGGCCCGCCCTGTTCTTTTCGCTGCTGATTATTACCGTGGCCTTTCTGCCGGTGTTCACGCTCGAAGGGCAGGAGGGGCGGCTCTTCAAGCCGCTGGCTTTCACGAAAACATTTTCGATGGCCGCCGCAAGCTTGCTCTCGGTGACGTTGGTGCCAGTGGCGATGGGCGTGTTCATCCGCGGCAAACTGTATCGCGAACGGGCGAATCCGATCAATCGGTTTCTGGTGGCGGTGTATCGTCCGCTGATCACCGCGGTGCTGCGGCAACGCTGGTTGGCGATCGGCGTGGCGCTGGCCATGGTGGCCCTCACCTGGATTCCGTGGTCGCGGATTGGCAGTGAGTTCATGCCGCGACTCGAGGAAGGGACGATTCTCTACATGCCGACCACGCTCCCTGGTGTGAGTGTGGCGCGTGCGCGTGAGATTCTGCAAACGCAGGATCGGATTCTCAAATCATTTCCAGAGGTCGCCCACGTCTGGGGCAAGGCCGGGCGCGCCGAAACAGCGACCGATCCTGCCGGCCTCGATATGTTCGAGACCACCATCACGCTCAAACCGGAAAGTGCGTGGCGCCCAGGGATGACCTACGATGGCCTCGTGGCGCAGATGGACTCCGCCGTGCGACTCCCGGGTGTGACCAACGCGTGGACCATGCCCATCAAGGCGCGCAATGATATGCTCGCCACCGGCATTCGCACGCCCGTTGGCGTGAAGGTGTTCGGTCCGGATCTCGCGACACTCGAACGCGTGGGGCGCGAGATCGAACGCGTCGTGCAGCAGGTGCCCGGCACGCGTAGCGCATTCGCTGAACGCGCGGTGTCCGGCTACTACCTCGACATCGACATCAATCGCGCCGCCGCCGCGCGATACGGCCTCAATGTGGGCGACGTGCAAGCGGTCATTGCCACCGCCATCGGCGGGATGGTCATCACGCAAACCATCGAGGGGCGCGAGCGGTATGGCGTTCGGGTGCGCTACGCACAGGAGTTGCGCGACACGCCGGAAAAACTCGCGGCCGTTCTCGTGCCGGTGGGTGTGAGCAGCAGTGGAGGAGGGACGAGTGCCTCCGGCGCCGGCATGACGATGGGCGGCCGGGCCTCCATCAACGGCGTCACCCAAGTGCCGCTCGGGCAACTCGCGACCATCAAGGCCGTCGCAGGCCCCATGGTGGTGCGCACCGAAGGCGCGCAGCCCACGGCGTGGGTGTACGTCGATGTCGTAGGGCGCGATATCGGCAGCTACGTCAAGGAAGCGCAGGCGGCCGTCGCCAAACAGGTCGTGATGCCAGCCGGGTACAGCATCATCTGGAGCGGGCAGTACGAGTACATGCTGCGCGCCAAGGCCACCATGCGCTTGGTGATTCCGACCACGCTCGTCATCATCTTCCTGCTGCTGTATTTCAACTTCCGTCGCGTCGGCGAAACGGTCATCGTCATGCTCTCGCTGCCGTTCGCGATGGTCGGCGGGCTCTGGTACGTGTGGGCGCTCGGCTACAACTGGTCGGTGGCCATTGCCATTGGGTTTATTGCGCTGGCCGGTGTGGCCGCCGAGACCGGGGTGGTGATGCTGCTCTATCTCGATCACGCGTGGCACGCGCGCGTGCGCACGGGACGCCCGCTCACGCGACGGGATCTCTATGACGCCGTGATGGAAGGCGCGGTGGATCGTGTGCGCCCCAAGATGATGACGGTCACGGCGATCATGGCCGGCCTGCTGCCGATCATGTGGTCCACCGGCACCGGCGCGAGTGTGATGAAACGCATCGCGGCGCCGATGATCGGCGGTATGGTGAGCAGTACCGTCCTCACGCTGCTCGTGATTCCCGCGATCTACTCCCTGTGGAAGGAACGACCACTGCGCTGAGGAGCTTACTCCCCCTGTTTCATCTCATCCCACAACACATCCAACGCCGCGAGCCCCGCGGTCTTCACATCAATGCCGCGTTCCGACGCGAGTCGCTCGATCCCTTCAAAGCGCCGCTGAAACTTCGCGTTTGCTTTGTCGAGCGCGAGCGCGGGGTGCACGCCGGCTTTGCGGCAGAGGTTCACGACCGAAAAGAGTAAATCGCCCAGCTCGCCTTCGAGCAGCGCGTGGCGCGCGTCCCCACTGGGCACGCCGTGCGTGTCGAACGACCCGCCGTGCGTCGCCACCACCTCTTGGACCTCGGCAAGCTCCTCACGCACTTTGTCGATCGGCCCCGCCACATCGGGCCAGTCGAACCCGACGCCAGCGGCGCGCTCCTGCAAACGGTGCGCGCGATGGAGCGACGGGAGGCCAGCCGGAAGTCCGTCGGCGAGCGAACGCCGTGTCTTGGACTTCATCTGCTCCCACGGTTCTCGCGCCGGCGCGTCGCCGTAAAGCCACGGGTGACGCGTCTCCATTTTGTGCACCAGTGAGCCCGCCACATCCTGCACGTCAAAGGCGCCGCGCTCTTCGGCAATGATCGCGTGAAAGAGTACCTGCAGCAGCACGTCGCCCAACTCGCTCTTCATTTCCGCATCCTGCCCGGCGAGAATGGCATCGTCGAGTTCGTGCATCTCTTCGTTCAAATACGGGCGGAGGGAGTCGTGCGTCTGCGCACGGTCCCACGCATCGCGCGTGCGGAGGTCGCGCATGATGGCGAGGGCGTCGTCGAGCGTGGCGCGGTGCGAGGCGTCGGTCATCGGCAGGGCAGCAGGGGAAATGGCGATCTGGTCGGTCGGACGAATATTACAGCCATCCCCCCACTGCCCGCCGACGAGGGGAGCCGCGCGCCCCCCGTCGCGTCCCAGCCTCCACTCGCACAGCGGGGCGCTTGGCACCCCCGATCGGCGTTGCCGAGGGGGGGCCAGAGGACTATCGTTAAAGGTTACCAATGAAACCCTCCACTGACTCGTTGCGCGCTTGGATCGACATCGATCTCAGCGCGCTTGTGCGCAACGGAGCACGGCTCGCCCAGCACGCTGGCGTCCCGCTGCTGCCGATGGTGAAGGCCGACGCCTATGGACTTGGGGTCGGCCCCGTCGTGCGTGCGCTGGAGGCGGTGACTCCGTTCGGCTACGGCGTGGCCACGGCCGACGAAGGGCGCGAACTCCGCGGCGTGGGCGTCACCCGTCCGGTGCTGGTGTTTACTCCGGTCCTGCCACTCGACTTCGCCCTGCTGCGTGCCGCGCAGCTCACCCCGACCTTTGGCGACGCCGAGCGGATTAGCGCCTGGATTGCGAGCGGCGGCGGCGACTGGCACCTCGCGATCGACACGGGAATGATGCGCGCCGGCCTGCGCTGGGACCGCATGGCGGAGGTCGCCGAGTTGGTGCGCACCGCGCCACCCACCGGGGCCTTTACGCACTTCCACTCGTCGGAAACCGATAACGGGTCGCTGGAGTTGCAGGAGGGGCGGTTCCGCGATGCGGTCAGCGCGCTCCCCGCCCGACCGCCCTTGCTCCACACCGAAAACAGCGGCGCCATTGTTCGCCGCTCACCCTCGGCGTGGAATCTCGTGCGGCCGGGCGTCTTTTTGTACGGCGTGGGGAGCGGTCCGCGAGCGGCGTTTCAGCCGGAGCCGGTGGCACACCTGCGCGCGCGGATTGTCGATCTGCACGATCTCAACGCCGGCGACACCGTCAGCTACGGCGGCAGCTGGACCGCCACCAAGCCCACGCGCCTCGCCACGGTGAACGTCGGGTATGCCGACGGCTATCGCCGCTCGCTCGGAAATTCCGGGACGGCGCTCTTGCGCGGCACACGTGTCCCTGTGGCGGGTACCGTCACGATGGACATGACGATGCTCGATGTCACGGGCATTGCGTGCGCGCACGGCGATGTCGTGACGCTCATTGGGCGCGACGGCGATGCCCTCGTCACCGCGGAAGCGGTGGGCGCGGCCTGCGGCCTCTCGCCGTATGAAGTGCTCACCGGACTCCGTCAGCGGTTGCCGCGAGTGTCCGCGTGACCGCGCGGCGCGCACTGATCGTGGTGCTCGACGGCGTCGGCATTGGCGCTGCCGAAGATGCCGCGCATTACGGCGACACTGGGAGCCACACGCTTGGCAACCTGGCGCGCGCCGTGGGCGGCGCCGCGCTCCCGAACCTCGAGGCCGCCGGGCTTGGGCGCATTGCGCCGCTCGATGGCATCAGTGCCACGGTGCCGCCCACCGGCGCGTACGGCTTGCTCGAGCCCAAATCCGCAGGGAAGGACAGCACCACCGGCCACTGGGAGTTGGCCGGTGTCTGCCTGAAAGAGCCCTTTCCCACCTATCCGCAGGGCTTTCCGCAAAGCGTCATCGACGATTTTGCGGCCCGCACGGGGCGCGGCGTGCTTGGCAACGTGGCCGGAAGCGGCACGGCGATGCTCGAGCAGTGTGGCGCCGAACACGTGCAGAGCGGAAAATGGATTGTCTACACCTCGGCGGACTCTGTTTTTCAGATAGCGGCGCACGAGTCCGTGGTACCGCTGGCGGAGCTGTATGCCGCGTGCGAGACGGCGCGGGCGCTACTCGTGGCCCCGCACAACGTGTCGCGCGTCATCGCCCGACCGTTTACGGGCGCCGCTGGGAGCTGGAGCCGCACCCCACACCGGCGCGATTTCTCGCTAGAACCGCTCGGCGAGACGCTGATTGATGCCTTGGCCACCGCCGGAATCCAGCGGACAGGGGTGGGGAAGGTGGACGACCTTTTTGCCCGCCGAGGGATTGTGGGGGGGCATACGACGGGAAACGCTGAGGGAATCGAGCGAATTCTGGGCTGGATTGGCTCTGGAAGTGGGTTCCTCTTCGGCAACCTTGTAGATTTCGACCAGCTATTTGGGCACCGAAACGACGTGCCGGGGTTCTATAGAGCGTTGCGGGAGTTCGACGCTGCGCTCCCGAGCCTTATTGCCGCCCTTCGCGAGGACGACCTGCTGTTCATAACCGCCGACCACGGCAACGATCCAACGACCGCCTCTACTGATCACGCCCGGGAAAATGTCCCGGTGCTCGTGCTCGGTCCGAAGGTGCGTGCTGGCGCCATTGGGCGTCGGGACACCTTCGCTGATCTGGGTGCGACGGTGGCCGATTGGATGGGGCTGTCGTTCCGCGGTTCTGGCCGCTCGTTCCTTCCGTTGTTGGTGCCACAGTGAGCGGCATGGTGGCGCTCCGCGACGCCGCACGTGAGGCGATGACCCGCGCGTATGCGCCCTACTCCCAGTTTCGTGTGGGAGCCGCATTGCAGGTCGCCGATGGCGCGGTCTTTGTTGGGTGCAACGTGGAGAACTCCGCGTTTCCCTCTGGAATTTGTGCCGAACGTGGTGCCGTGGCGGCAGCCGTCGCCGCAGGGCACCGCGGGTTAGCTCGCCTTGTTATTTGTACCGAAGCGGACGTACCCACCCCGCCATGCGGCGTCTGCCGCCAGGTATTGGTGGAGTTCGCGCCGTCGCTCGACATTCACAGCTTTACCGCCTCGGGCGCGGAGGCGCGCTGGTCGCTCGCCGACCTGCTGCCGCATCCGTTCACTCCGCAGTCCCTGCATCATCTATGAGAAGTCGCCTGTGTGTCCTGTTGGCCGTGGTGCTCGCGTCCAGCGCAATCGCCTGTGGCGAATCGCTGAACACGAGCAATACGTGTCCTCTGCTCTGTCCGTCGCAAGATGTGGCCGTGCGCGATACCGTCATCAATCCGGTGCTGGTGTTCGACAGCACGTTCGTTGGCTTCCCGGATCGCGGGAACGAACTCGGCATGCTGCTCACGACGCGTGGCGACACGGTCGAGACGCGCGGCGTGGTGCGCTACGATTCGCTCACGTATTACTACCCGGTGGTCAACGACACGGCGCGCCCAATCGCCTACGTGGATTCGGCGCGACTCAAACTCGTCGTCGACACCACCTACCCGCGGTTGTTGCCGGCGTCGGTGCGGTTCGAGCTCTACGATGTGGATGACTCCACGGCGTCGGACACGAGCAGCGCGGCCATCAACGCCAAATTCATTCGGTCGCGCCTGATCGGACAGATCACGTTGTCCAAGGATTCGGTAGGCGACACGGTGCGTGTGCCGTTAGCCGACTCTGCGGTGCTCGCGAAGATCGCGGCCAAGGGGCGCCTGCGTATTGGGATTCGCGCCGACGGCAGTGGGCCGGTGGCGATCGTGCTCAAGACCATCGAGTCGGGGATCACCCCAGTGCTGTCGTACCGCGGCACCAAGGACAGCAGCATCGCCAAGCTGGTGGTCACGCCCTATTCGAGCTCGCCGGTGGCGGAGCCTGATATTCAAGCGGAATTGTTGGATTTTCAGGTGATTGCAAAATACAAAATGCCCGCGGTGCCCTCTGGCACGATGTCGGTGGGTGGATTGCCGGGTCGCCGCGCGTATCTGCGCTTCGACCTCCCGCGCCGTATCACGGATTCCACCACCATCGTGCGCGCCACGTTGCGGCTCACGCAGCAGCGGGTGGCGTTCGGCGGCAGCTATGACACGATCACCATTCATGCGCATCCGGTGCTCGCAAGCGGGCAGGTCACCGACCTGCGCCGCGCGTCCACGCTACTGGCCGCTGCGGGTACGGGCATTTACGACTCGCTCCTCGTCGCCCCGCGTGATAGCGGGCTGCGCACCATCGAGATGTACGGGTTGGTGCGGCTCTGGGGCTCGCAGGCGGTACTGATCAACTCGGTGCCGCGCTCGCTCGTGTTGCGGGCAGGGCGCGAATCGCTCGCGTCGTCTGAAATCCGGTTCTTTGGTTCCACGGCGCCGCTCGGGTTGCGGCCGTCCATGCGTATTTCGTATATCCCACGCGTCACCTTCGGAGTTCCTTGATGCGCGCCGCGTTGCCTTTTCTCCGGCTCGCCGCGCACGCGAGTGCGGCGGTGGTGTTCTGTTCCTCCGCGGTGGCCGCGCAGGGCTCCCTGAGTGTGCAGGGCTTTGGATTCCCCAGCGGTCAGTTTAGCACGCGCACGATCGGCACCGGCGGCGCGCTTGCCGATTTTGATGCGCAGTCGCCGATCAATCCTGCGTCCATTGGGTCGGGTCTCCGGTCCACCGTGTACGTGCAGTACGACCCAGAGTTCCGAACCTCGGTCGCAGGCGGACGCACCTCGCAAGCGACCGTCGCACGCTTCCCGATCTTCATGATCAGTGCGGCGTACGAAAAGGCGACGTTTGGGCTCTCGTACTCCAACTATCTCGACCGCACGTGGTCCAACGAATACGCGGACACGGTGGTGATTGGGTCCGAGCGACTCCCCACGAGCGTCAAGGCGTCGAGCCTCGGTGGGATTGCGGACATCCGTGGCGCCTTTGCGTGGACCTTCAGTCCGCGCTTCGTCGTCGGGATTGGGTTGCACGCATTCTCGGGCAACAATACCACCGTCATCGGTCGCACCTTTAACGATTCGCTGCGGTTCGGCGGATTCAATCAGTCGGGACTCGTAGGGTACGGCGGGATGGGGACGTCCATTGGCTTTGTCGCGGTGCCGTTCGAGCACTTCAATATTGCGGCCGACGCCCGCTTCGGTGGTTCGCTCAACGTGCGGCAGGGGGACACCACCGTGCTCGGGAGCGCTACGGTTCCGCAGCGCATCGGTGCATCCTTTGCCTACGATGGCATTCCGGGCTCTACCTTCGCTGTGCGCTGGGCCAAGGAGCGGTGGAGCGACCTCAAGGGACTCGGGTCGGCTGGACTCGGCATTCAAGACGCAACCGATATGTCCGTCGGAGCGGAGATCGCTGGCCCCAAGCTGAACGGGAGCGACATCGGTATGCGGATCGGCGCTCGTTCGCGCGACCTGCCGTTTGCCGTGCGCAACGCGACCGTCAAAGAGAAATCCTACAGCGGTGGACTCGGCCTTCCCGTGTCGCGAAACGCCTTGGTGGACCTCGGGCTCCAACACGCGACCCGCACCGCGACCGGCGCCAACGAGACCGCGTGGATCGTGAGCATCGGGCTCTCGATCCGTCCCTAACGGCGGTCGGCGGAACGATGGACGCCGCCACGGGACGCGAAAAAAGCGAGGCACTCATCCTCGTGGCGGATGACGTTGAGGCGAATGTTGAGTTGCTGGTGGATCAGCTCGAAACGCTTGGCTTTCGCACCGTCACGGCCCACGATGGGCCGTCCGCCATCGCGGCGTGCCTCGAGCACCGCCCGGATCTTGTCATTCTCGATGTCTCGATGCCGGTCGGCGACCTCGGGGGCGACGACCGTGACGCGGGCTTTGAGGTCTGCCGCCGCCTGAAGCGCGATTCGCGCACGGCGCGCATTCCGGTCATTTTCGTCACCGCCCTCAGCGAGACCGCGGACCGTGTGCGCGCCATCGAAGCGGGCGGCGACGACTTCTTGGCCAAACCCCACCATCGCCTCGTGCTCAACGCGCGCGTGCGTGCGCTGCTCAAGCTCAAGGGCGCCACCGACGCACTCGAGGAAAGTCTGCGGCGCCTGCGCGAACTGCAAAAAGTGCGCGACGATCTCATGAAGATGATCGTGCACGATCTCAAAACGCCGCTCGCGTCTATTCTCGCCACCATGGAAATGCTGCGCGATGGAGATTTCGGCGCCCTCGCCCAGCCGCAGGCGCGCGCGCTCTCCGATGCCGAAGGGAAGGCGGAAGACTTGCTCGGACTGATTGAAGACTTGCTCGAAGTGGCGCGCATCGAAGAGCAGGCCATCACGCTCAACCCCGAACCCATCGCGCCACCGGCGTTGCTCGCCGAAATTGTCTACGACTGGTCGCTGCGCTTTCAGCAAGAGGGCGCCACCTGCGCCACCGAGTGTGCCGACGACGCGCCGGTGTTCCAGGCCGACAAAGTCTTGCTCAAGCGTGTTGTGTCGAACCTGGTGCAGAACGCCATCACGCACTCGGCGGGGCCGGTGCACCTCGTGCTCACGGCGCGTGCGGATGCGGGGGGAATTTTGTTTACGATCGGCGACAACGGCCCGGGCATCCCAGCCGAGTATCAGGATATTATTTTCCGGAAGTTCGAGC
This sequence comes from Gemmatimonadota bacterium, assembly GCA_947471365.1. GTDB lineage: Bacteria > Gemmatimonadota > Gemmatimonadetes > Gemmatimonadales > Gemmatimonadaceae > Fen-1231. Next base: position 17,598 of record CANIWQ010000004.1, read on the forward strand.
GCGTGCGCACGCCCAATGCGCCCCGCGTGCGCAGCAGCGGACTGGGCCTCACGTTCTGCCGTCTCGCGGTGGAATCACACGGCGGACGCATCTGGGTGAAGAGCGCCGACGGGGAAGGGAGTACGTTCTACGTGCAATTGCCCGTGGAGCCGCGTGTGCCGTCCCGTGAGGGAGCGGCGCGCGCGTGAAGGTACACCTGCGCACCTTTGGCTGCCGCGCCAATCAATACGACACCGAAGCGGTCCGCGGTATGATCGAGGGGTCGGGCGGTGAAATCGTCGCCACCGCTGCCGAGGCGGACGTCGTCGTGTTCAACTCCTGCACGGTCACCGCCGACGCCGAAGCCGATTTGCGACGAGCCGTACGCGGCGCACAGAAGCCGGCGATTGTGATGGGGTGCGCCGCAGCCCGGAGTGGCGCAACGATTGCCGCGCTCCCGCATGTGTCGCACGTCGTAGCCGGCGCCGATCTTCCCGCGATGGCCGCCGCACTCGGACTCGATCGCGCGCGCGCCGACGAGCGACCCGCCGTGCAAACGGGCGCGCGCGCACTCCTCCGCATTCAGGATGGCTGTGGCGAGCATTGCACCTTTTGTGCAACCACGCTCGCGCGTGGCGAACACCGCTCGCGCAGCGCAGATGCCATCATTCGAGAAGCCCTCGCGCTGGCCGACGCGCATCCGGAGATCGTCATCACCGGCATTCATATCGGATCGTATGGCAGCGAACACGGGTCATCGCTCGGCGCGCTGGTGGCGCGACTCGTGCGCGAGGTGCCCGCGGTGCGCTTTCGGCTGACCTCAATCGAAGCGACCGAGGTCGACGACCAACTCGCCGAACTCTTTGCCGACGACCCGCGCCGCGTGGCGCCACATCTGCACGCGCCGTTACAGAGTGGATCCGATGCCGTGCTCAAGCGCATGGGGCGCCACTGGTATACCGGAGCCACCTATGCGGCGGCCGTCGATCGGCTGGTGCGTCGCGTCGCGCAGGCGGGGCGGGCGGCCCACTTCGCCCTTGGCGCTGATGTGATGACGGGTTTCCCCGGTGAGACCGACGCCGATCACCAAACCACCATGGCGCTCGTGCGGTCGCTCCCCTTTACCTCGCTGCACGTGTTTCCCTATTCGGCGCGCCCTGGCACCGCGGCAGCGCGACTTCCGCAACCCGTGGACGCGCGACTCTCGCGGCAACGGGCGGCGGAGTTGCGCGCGCTGGCGACCACCGTGGGGGCCGCGCATCGTGCGGCGCGAGACGGACAGGTGGCGGATATCGTGGTCATTGGCGACGGACATCGTCGCACGGGGCTCACCGAAGACTATCTTTCCGTCATGTTGCCGGAGCCGGCAGCGCCGCGGCGGGCGCGGTTCTCGGCTCGGCTCGTCGCACATGATGATCAACTCACGGTGCTGCCGGCGGATCTTCCCGCGTCGGTCAGTCACGTGAGTCGTGCTCTTCCCGCATCGCGCCTCCTTCCGACTCTCGCCTTCCAGTCCTGACATGCCGACCGTCTATATCGAAACCTACGGCTGCCAAATGAACGTGAGCGACTCCGAGCTGATGCTCGGCAAGCTCATTGCCGAAGGCTATGTCGCGGTCAACAGTCCCGAGGGTGCCGATGTGGTGCTCGTGAACACCTGTGCCATTCGCGAAAACGCGGAGCAACGCGTGATCGGTCGACTCGGCGAAATGCGCCGGCAGATTGGCAAGGACACGATTCTCGGTGTCACGGGATGCATGGCGCAACGACTCGGGGTTCGCTTGCTCGAGACCGACACGCGCGTGTCGCTTGTGGTGGGCCCAGACGCGTATCGGTCGTTGCCGCATCTCATTGAAGCCGCGCGAAATGGCGAACGGTTCACCGCCACCGATTTCGATCTCGAAGAGCACTACGAAGATTTTCAGGCGCGCCGCTTTGCGGGGGTGAAGGCCTGGATTCCCGTGCAGCGCGGCTGCGACTACCGCTGCACCTACTGCATCGTGCCGTACACGCGCGGGCCTGAGCGAAGCCGCCAGCTCGACGACGTGGTGCGCGAGACCGCTGAGGTCGTTGCGCAGGGGTTGTCGGAAGTCGTCCTGCTCGGCCAGACGGTCAACTCGTACACCGACGGCACGCACGACTTTGCCGATCTCTTGCGTGCCGTGGGCGCGGTGGAGGGAATCCGGCGTGTGCGTTTCACGAGTCCGCATCCGAACGACTTCAGCGATCGCGTGATTGCCGCGATGGCTGAGGTGAGTACCGTGTGCGAGCATGTGCATCTCCCGATGCAGAGCGGCTCCACGCGCACACTCAAGCGCATGCTCCGTCGCTACACGCGCGAGGAGTACCTCGATTGTGCCGCACGTCTTCGCGCGGCGATTCCGGGGCTCGGGCTGACCACGGACATTATCGTCGGCTTCCCCGGCGAAACGGACGAAGAGTTTGAAGAGACGCTCAGCGCCGTGCGCGAGTTGGCCTTTGACGATGCCTTTCTCTTTAAATTCTCGATGCGCGAGGGAACGCCGGCGACGCGTCTGCCAGCGGAGCTGCTGGTGCCCACCGAGGTAGTGGACGAGCGCTTCAACCGTCTGTTACAGACCGTGCGTGGCATTGCGCGCGACAAGAACATGCGGCGCCTCGGCGAGCGCATGGAAGTGCTCGTGGAGAAAGAGGCGCGCAAAGGTGGCGATATGCTCCAGGCCCGGTCCCGTGATTTCAAGACCGTCATCGTTCCAGGCGCGCTGTCGATGATTGGCAGCTACCTGACGGTTGAGCTCACGGGCACCACCGGATCGACATTTACGGGCACGCCCGTCAGTCCGCGTGCGCCGCTCCCAGTGGCCTGAGTGACGGTTCTTGCGGTCGCTGGAAGACATCACAAATCGGTGTTCCGGCGAGCCCAAGGACGAGATTTGGGGATATCCCCCACCCCAGGAAACTGATTTACTCGGAATTCGCCGACGGTTTACCATAGCGGAGCGGCGTTCCAGAGGACACAATTAGGAATGTTCCATCCAACGCCGCTCCGCGGCGCTTGGTTTGCCGTTGAATTCCATCTCGTTGAGGCATGCATGCAGACAGCGCTCCCTTCATTGATTCAGGGAGGCATGGGAGTGGGAGTTTCCAACTGGCGCCTCGCCCACGCGGTCGCGAGTCGCGGTCAGCTTGGCGTGGTGTCGGGGACCGTGCTCGACACGCTACTCGTACGGCGTCTGCAGGACGGCGATCAGGGCGGGCATATGCGCCGCGCCATGGCGCGCTTTCCCATTCCTGGCGTAGCGGAAGAGGTCTTGAGGAAGTTCTTCGTGTCCGACGGCATTGCCCCAGGGACGCAGTACGCCCTGCTCCCAATGTGGCGCCAGCGGGTCAGCGCCTTCCGTGAGCAGGTGGCTGCACTTTCCGCGTTCGTGGAAGTGTCGCTCGCCAAAGAGGGGCACGACGGCCCAGTGGGGATCAATCTCCTCACGAAGGTGCAGATGCCCAATATGGTCACGTTGTACGGCGCGATGCTGGCCGGCGTGAATGTCGTGTTGATGGGCGCCGGCATCCCAAAAGAAATTCCGGGCGTCCTCGACGCGCTCGCACAGCACCAGACCACGGAAATGCGGTTCGATGTGGACCACCTCGCGGCGGGACGCGTGGAGATGCTCACGTTCGATCCGGCGCGCGTCTGGGAATCAGCGGCGCCGCAGGAGCCACTGCAGCGTCCGCAGTTTTTGGCGATCGTGTCGGCTAGTTCCTTGGCGGCGAATTTGGCGCGCAAGTCCACGGGCGCCGTGAACGGCTTTGTGGTAGAAGGCCCAACCGCTGGTGGCCACAATGCGCCGCCGCGCGGCGAGATGAAACTCAACGATCGCCACGAACCGGTGTATGGCGAACGCGACGTGGTGGATCTCTCCAAGATGCGCGATATCGGCCTTCCGTTCTGGCTGGCGGGCGGCACGGGATCACACGGCGCGCTGCAACGTGCGCGCGATGCCGGCGCTGCGGGTGTGCAGGTCGGCACGCTCTTCGCGTTCTGCAACGAGTCGGGGCTTGATCCCGCGCTCCGGACGCGCGCGCTCGCCTCAGTGAACCGCGGCCAGGTTGAGGTGGTGACCGACGCCCTCGCCTCACCCACGGACTATCCGTTCAAGATCTTCCAGATGCAAAACGATCCCGACGAGGCGCGGCGCGCCGCGCGCGAACGGATTTGCGATCTTGGATATTTGCGCACCGCATATGCACGCGACGATGGTCGCATCGATTACCGATGCCCCGCGGAGCCCGTGCATAATTTTGTGGCGAAGGGCGGAGAAGAGGCCAAGACCGACCACCGCCGCTGCCTGTGCAACGGACTGATGGCGAACATCGGGCACGGCCAGTCGCGCGGTGAGGCAGGGTCTGAGCCGCCGCTGCTCACCTCCGGATCCGAGATGGACGTCGTGCGAGAACTGCTCGCGGGCCGCGCCGGCTACTCCGCTGACGAAGTCGTCGACTTCATTATGTCAGGCGCGACGTCGGCCATGGTCAGCGTCTGATCCGCGGCGGAATCGAATGACGGCGTCGGCAATGCGACGCTGATGTTGGCAGAGGGGCGCGACGGCAGATTGCCGTCGTGCCCCTCATTGCTTGGGCGGTGGCCGCGTATGCGGCCGGACTACTGCTTGGGTTTGCTCCGCTCTCGCTGGCTACCGCCTGCGCCGCCGCGACTGCGGTCGTCGTGGCGAGCGCCATCGTCGCGCGGCTCGGCGTGCGGTCCGGTGTTGGTCTCGCGTTCGTCGCAGGCATCGGTCTTTTCGTGGCGCGTGATGCGGCGGTGCGCGATTCCCGGTGTCTGTCCGCGCGTCCAGTCGCTGCCGGTTCGACGCGCGGCGTCCCGGTGTGTCTTGGTCCGCGGCGCGAGGAGCTCGGCGTCCTCGAGCGGTGGAGGCAGGCCACCGCGCTCCGGCTCGACACGTTGTTTGCGTCCGACGCACCGCTCGCACGGGCGCTACTCATTGCCGACATGACCACGGTGCCGGTGGATGTGCGCGAGCGCTTCGCCGCCAGCGGCTTAGTGCATGTCCTCTCGATCTCGGGCCTGCACGTGGCGATCGTGGCGGGAGCCGTTCTCTTGCTCTTTGATGCGCTGCGGTTCGGACGCCTTCGCGCGCGCTGGGCCGCGTGCGCGGTGACGGTGTGGTATGTGCTGGCCATCGGCGCACCGCCGCCGGCCGTGCGGAGCGGGGCGATGCTGGCGGCCGTGACGCTCTCACGATCGCTCCAGCGCCCGCTGTCACCATGGGCCGCGCTCGCGCTTGGCGCCGTCGTGCCGTTGATCGATCCTCGCGTGGTGCTCGATCTCGGGTGGCAGTTGAGTGTGGCGGGGTTCGCGGCGCTCACGGCGGCGCAGGCGTGGACGCGGCGCATGCTCCCGCGTGAGTGGCGTGGATGGCGGCGCACGATCGTGACCGATCTCGTGGTGTCAACGCTCGCGACGTGTGCGACGGCACCATTGGTGGCCTGGGCGTTTGGGCGTCTCAGCCTCGTGGCACCGCTGACGAACCTCGCGGCCGGGCCCGTGGTGGCCGCACTACAGCCAGCGTTGTTTCTCTCGATGCTCCTCGCGCAGTGGTGCGGTGCGGCAAGCGATGTTGCCGCGCTTGCCGCGGATGCCACGCGTCCGTTGTTGCAGGCGTTGATGGCGGTGGCGGATGTCGGTGCGCGTGTGCCCGGTGGCACGGTGATCGTCGCACCGTCACTCGCCGTTGCGGTGTGTTGTGGCATCGCGGGCGCTGCCGTGATTGCCGCGGCCGCGAGCCGTCGTGCGGCGCCGGCGTTGGTGTGCGCGATCACCGCGCTGGCCGCCGCCGCGTGGTGGCCACCGCAGGTGGCGACCGGTATGGCAGAGCTCCACGTGATTGATGTCGGGCAAGGCGATGCGCTCGCCTTTCGCACACCGGCGGGCCGCTGGTTGTTGTTTGATGCAGGGCGGGTGTGGCGTGGTGGCGATGCTGGGCGCACGACGGTGATGCCGTATCTGCGCCGCCGCGGTGGCGAGTTGGTGTTCTTTTCGCTCTCGCATCCACACGCGGATCATGTTGGTGGTGCGACGTCGGTGTTGCAGTCGTTGCATCCGTCGGTGTATTACGACGCCGCATTCGCCGGCGGGAGCGCGCCATATCGTGCGTCGCTGGCCACCGCGCAGCGTCTGGGTATCGCGTGGCGACGGGTGCATCCGGGAGATTCTACGGTCGTGGATGGCGTCGTCATCACCTTTTTGGCGCCGGATTCAACGTGGACGGCGTCGCTGAAAGACCCGAATCTTGCCAGCGCGGTGGTGATGGTCCGGTATGGTCGAGTCAAATTTCTGTTGACCGGCGACGCAGAGGCCGCCGAAGAAACTCGACTGCTCGAGCAGTGGGACGGACAACTTGTCGCCGATGTCTTGAAAGTTGCCCATCATGGAAGTCGCACGAGCTCAACACCGGACTTTTTGTCCCGCGTGCATCCGCGCGTTGCGCTCATATCTGTTGGTGCGGACAATATGTACCGACATCCTGATGCTGACGTGTTGCACGCGCTGCAGAACATCGGCGCAAATATTTTTCGCACAGATCAGCTGGGGAATATCATTCTGCGAACAGATGGAATAGTATTGTGTATGGTTGTTGGCGCACATCAGTGGTGGGTGCCATAACACGTACAACGTTCTAGATTGTACAGCGTAGTGTAGTTGCAGTATCTGCACGACGAGCGCGGAGGGTAGGGGGGCCGGGGGGCTCTCTGCCCTTCGCGTTTCGCCGTTACGGCGATGCGCGAGGTGCGCCGCCACACGAGGGAAACGCGATGCGATGGAGTTCTCGCACGCGATGCGCGCACGGCGCGCCACATGTCTAACAAGTCGGCGGCGTACCAGCGTGATCAGCGCGTGTGATCACGCTGCACGGTCGCGTGCGTGCGTCACGCGCATGTGCAGCATGCATGCATCGCGCACACAACCATGACGCACGCTCATCGCGCCGCATCATCACCTGTGATCGTCGCGTGTGATCGTCACGTGTGATCGTCGCGTGTGATCGTCGCGTGTGATCGTCGCGTGTGATCGTCGCGTGTGATCGTCGCGTGTGATCGTCACGTGTGATCGTCACGCATGATCATCACGCATGATCGTCACGCATGATCATGTGTGATGATGGTCGCGCTTCATCGCGCCGTATGTCCGTGAGAGGGCGGTGCGGGTGTTGTGGTCGTGGAGCTGTCGCGTCTCGTCCGCGCGCCGCCGTCGCGTCTCGCCCTGCGCTACCGCCGCGCGCCGCGGTTGTTGGGTTACTCGCCGAGTCAATGCCTATGGGCTACGTCTTGGCGGGCATCGTCCACTTGCCACACTTCCTGCCACGGCCTCACTATTCTTGGGTCTGGCGAACCTCTGCAGGAGAGTTGGCGTGGTCCATAACACCGATACCTCGGTTGTCACGATCGAGCGCTTCATTATTGAACAAGAAGCGCTTCATCCGCACGCCTCGGGCGACCTCTCCGGCATTCTCCGCGATCTCGCGCTGGCCGCAAAAATGATTGCCAGTAAAGTGCGGCGCGCCGGATTAGTCGATATCCTCGGCACCGCCGGATCGGAGAATGTGCAGGGGGAGATGCAGCAGAAGCTGGACCTCTTTGCCCACGAGACGATTTTCAAGGCGATGGACCACGGCGGGCGCTTGTGCGCCATGGCGTCGGAAGAAGTGGAACATCTCATTCCGATTCCCGAGCAGTTCAAACGCGGCAAGTACGTCCTGCTGTTCGATCCACTCGACGGCTCGTCGAACATCGATGTGAACGTCCCCGTGGGGACGATCTTCTCCGTGGTGCGTCGCGTCACCAAGGGCGACCATGGAACCATCGACGACATGTTGCAGCCGGGACGCAAGCAGGTGGCCGCTGGCTACGTCGTGTACGGGTCCAGCACCATGTTCGTGTATACCACGGGGCAGGGTGTGCACGGCTTTACGTTGGATCCGTCGATTGGCGAATTTTTGCTCTCGCACCCCGACATGAAGATTCCGGCGCACGGGCGGTATCTGTCGGTGAATGACGCGTACGAGCAGCACTGGACCGAGCCGGTGCGCGCGCTGATGCGGCGCTACCGCGGGCTCGACGGCAAGCGCGATGCCATGAATGTGCGTTACATCGGCTCGCTCGTTGCCGATTTCCATCGCAACCTCCTGGGCGGCGGCGTGTTCGCCTATCCGGTGAATGCCAAGAGCCCATCCGGAAAGCTGCGCCTGCTCTATGAGTGCAATCCGCTCGCGCTGATCTGCGAGCAAGCGGGGGGCGCCGCCATTGACGGGGTGCACCGGCTGCTCGACGTGAAGCCAACCGAGCTGCACCAACGGTCGCCTCTATATATAGGAAGCAAGGCGGATGTGGACATCGCGCTCCAGATGCTCGCCGGAACCACGAACCGCCATACGTAGCATCTCCGGCGCATCCGCAGTACCCCGGCCCCTCTCAGGGGCCTAGATTCCGACCCGTAGGCGCGTCATTGCCTGCGGGTTGTCGTCTTTTCCCAGCGAGCCATGTCCGAACCGGTCGTCTCTCCCGCGGGCATCCCGATTTCCGCGGTCTATCACCCGACGGATGCCGCCATAGATGTTCCCCGCGATCTGGGGGAGCCTGGTGATTTTCCGTTCACGCGCGGCGTGCAGCCCTCGATGTACCGTGGGCGACTGTGGACCATGCGCCAGTACGCGGGCTTTGGTACCGCCCAAGAAACCAATACGCGATTCAAACATCTGCTCGCCGCCGGCCAAACGGGGCTGAGCGTCGCTTTTGATCTTCCCACCCAAATGGGAATCGACAGCGACTCGCCGCGCGCGCAGGGTGAGGTGGGGCGCGTCGGGGTGGCCATCGATAGCGTGGACGACCTGCACACGCTCCTCGACGGCATTCCGCTCGAAAAAGTCTCCACGAGTATGACCATCAATGCCACCGCGAGCACACTCTTGGCGATGTACGTGGTAGTCGCTGAGGAGCGAGGCATTAGCCGCGACAAACTGAGCGGCACCATTCAGAACGACATTCTCAAAGAGTACGTGGCGCGCGGCACGTACGTATATCCGCCCGAGCCGAGTCTGAGCCTGATCGCCGAGACGTTCCGGTTCTGTGCCGCGGAGGTCCCCAACTGGAATCCCATCTCGATTAGCGGCTACCACATTCGGGAAGCCGGCGCGACCGCCGTGCAGGAACTCGCCTTCACCTTTGCCGATGGCCTCGCGTACGTGGAACGGGCGATCGCCGCCGGCCTCGCCGTGGATGAGTTTGCGCCGCGGCTCTCGTTTTTCTTTGCGTGCCACAGCGATCTCTTTGAAGAAGTGGCGAAGTTCCGCGCGGCGCGCCGCATCTGGGCGCGCCTCATGCGCGAGCGATTCCACGCCAGCGACGCGAGTTGCAAGCTCCGCTTTCACACGCAGACGGGCGGCGTGACGCTCACAGCCCAGCAGCCGCTCAACAACGTGGTGCGCGTGGCAGTGCAAACGCTCGCCGCCACACTCGGCGGCACGCAGTCGCTGCACACAAACGGCTACGACGAGGCGCTCGCGCTCCCGACCGCCGAAGCGGCCACGCTCGCGCTCCGCACGCAGCAAATCGTGGCGTATGAGAGCGGCATTGCCAGTACGGTCGATCCGCTTGCCGGCTCCTACTATGTGGAGTCGCTCACCAACGAGGTCGAACGGCAAACGCTCGAGCTGCTCGCAAAGGTCGAGGAGCAGGGTGGCGCCGCCAAAGCCATTGAGTCCGGCTTTATGCAGGACGAAATCGGACGCAGCGCGTACGCACATCAACTCGCGGTGGAAGCTGGGAGCCGCGTGATTGTGGGCGTGAACAAGTTCGCCGATGGTCAGCTGCCGCCGATCATTCCTGCCCCGGACTATTCGAGGCTTGAGGCCGAGCAGGTTGCGCGTGTGCAGGGGGTGCGGGCCGGACGAAGCGCAGAGAGCGTGCGGGTGGCGCTTGAGGCGTTGGAGTACGCGGTGACCCGGTCGGAGACCCTGCTGATGCCGCTAATCATCTCGGCCGTGCGCGCCCGCGCGACGGTAGGGGAGATCAGCGACACACTTGAGCGGAGCTGGGGCAGGTATCGGCCGGCGTGAGGGAAATCCGGCTGGTTTCGGTCCAAAATCCCTGCCGCCGCGATTGAACCAACTCGTTTGAAGGGTTAGATTTAACAGGCTACGCCCTGACCCCTTCAAGCCGAATGCCAACCTACGAGTATCGCTGCCCAGATGGCCACGATTTCGACAAACTGATCCTCAAGATCAGCATGTCGCAGGCCACGTTGCCCTGTCCGGTTTGCGGCAAAACCGCCGAACGTCGCATTTCGGCGGGCGGCGGATTGCTGTTCAAGGGATCCGGCTTCTATATCACGGATTACGGCAAGGACGGAAAGAAGGATCAGCGCACGGCGTCTGACATGGCGTCCAAGGACTCGCCGTCTACTTCGACTTCCGCGCAACCGTCGTCAGATTCGAGTGCGTCATCCTCCTCGAGTCCTTCAGCCGCTCCGGCTGCGCCGGCTTCCACGCCAGCTTCTGCGCCGGCGCCCGCTCCCCCAAAGCCATCAAAGCCGTCGAAGCCATCCGGCGGTTCTGAATGAACGGCTCCACCGCATTACGCGACGAGCTGACCCGTGCGGCGCGCTCGATCGGCGCGCCAGACGATGTCGTGGTCGTCATCGAACGTCCGCGTGATCCGTCGCACGGCGACTGGGCCACCAATGTGGCCATGACACTCGCCAAGTCGCTCAAGCAGAAGCCGGCGGACATTGCCACGTCGCTCGTTGCGGCGTTGAACCTCGCGGATGCGGGCGTGGCCGAGGTGAGCATCGCTGGGCCTGGCTTCATTAACTTTCGCATCGCCTCTGGCTCGCTGGCGTCGTCGCTCGCGACCATTCTGACGCAGGGCGCGAAATACGGCCACGCGAACTCCAAACAAAACGCGCCGGTCAACATTGAGTTCGTCTCGGCGAATCCCACAGGTCCGCTCCATGTGGGGCACGGTCGTCAGGCCGCGCTCGGCGACGCGATTGCGGCGCTGCTCACGGCCGAAGGGTGGAACGTCACGCGCGAGTTCTATTACAACGACGGTGGCGTGCAGATTCAGCGGCTCACCGAGAGCGTGTTTTTGCGCGCGGTGGAACGCGAACTGCCGGAAGATGCCTACCACGGCACCTACATCACGGAGATGGCGGGGGAGTACCTCACCGCGAAGGCCGCGCAGTGGGGCATTGATGTGCCGGCGGCGCGGGCCCGACTCGCGGCCTCGTGGGACGCCGATCTCGACCTGCGCGATGACGTTCGCAAGTTTTCCGTGGCGTATCTGCGCGGCGAGCAGGATCTCGATCTCAAGGCATTCGGCGTCACCTTCGACGTGCATTACCTCGAGTCGTCGCTCTACTCCGACGGCAAGGTGGAGGAAACGGTTGCCGCGCTCAATAAGGCGGGGCACACGTTTGAGCAGGACGACGCGCTCTTTTTGCGCACCACGGATTTTGGTGACGACAAAGACCGCGTGATGCGCAAGCGCGACGGCACCTATACGTATTTCCTGCCCGACGTCGCCTACCACGTGGTGAAGTGGCAGCGCGGCTTTCAGCGCGCCATCAATGTGCAGGGCGCCGATCATCACAGCACCGTGACGCGCGTGCGCGCCGGATTGCAGGCGCTGGAGATCGGCATTCCCAAGGGCTATCCGGAATACGTGCTGCACCAGATGGTGACGGTGATGAAGGGCGGCGAGGAAGTGAAGATTTCCAAACGCGCCGGCAGCTATGTCACCGTTCGTGATTTGATTGACGAAGTGGGGCGCGATGCTGTGCGCTATTTCTTCCTGATGCGAAAGGGCGATAGTCAGCTCGTCTTTGATGTGGACCTCGCGCGCTCTCAGTCGGAAGACAATCCGGTGTATTACATCCAGATGGCGCATGCTCGCCTCAGCGGCATTTTCCGCGTGGGTGAAATCGACGCGGCGACGGTTACCGGTGAAGGCGTGCAGTGGGATTGTCTCGCGGAGCCGGAAGAGCGCGAGCTCATCAAGGCGTTGCTCGACTGGCCCCGTCTGTTGGCGGGCGCGGCCGACTCGCTTGAGCCGCATCGCGTGGCGGCCTACCTGCTTGAGATCACGCGTCTCATCCACACCTGGTACCATAAGCACCACGTGCTGGGCGAACCGGAGCACATCACCAAGGCGCGGCTCGTGCTGGCCAAGGCCGCGCGCATTGTGTTGCAGAATGGGTTAGCCGTGCTCGGCCTCTCGGCGCCGGAGCGGATGTAGCAGCTGCTGGAGTGGAGGTTGTCCGTCGGTATCAGTTCACCGTGAACGGTTAACGGTTAACCGTGAACGTCTTCTGCATTTCAACTCGAGCCATCCCGCCATGTCAGTGCTCGTCGTTGGTTCCGTCGCCCTGGACTCCGTCGAAACCCCGTTCGGCAAAGCCGACGAGGTGCTCGGTGGCAGCGCTACCTACTTCTCCGCCAGCGCGAGCCACCAGACGAAGGTGCAACTCGTCGGCGTGGTCGGTGCCGACTACCCGGTAGACAAACTGCAGGCGCTTGCTGAGCGCGGGGTGGATTTGTCGGGGCTTGAGCACGCGGAGGGGGAGAGTTTTCGGTGGCGCGGTCGCTACCGCCACGATCTGAACTCTGCGGAAACGCTTGAGACGCGCCTTGGCGTGTTCTCGCACTTCCGGCCGAAGATTCCGGCCGCCTTCAAGAGCGCGGAATTTGTGTTCCTCGGCAATATCGACCCGCGGTTGCAGCTCGAAGTCTTGAAGCAGGTGGACAAGCCACGCCTCGTGGCCTGCGACACGATGAACTTCTGGATTGAGTCGCGCCGCGACGATCTGATTGAGTTGCTCAAGCACGTGGATCTCATCACGCTCAACGATGGTGAGGCGCGCCAACTCACGGAGCGTGCGAATCTCGTACAGGCCGCGCGCTGGATTCTCGAACGCGGCCCCAAGACGGTGGTGATCAAGAAGGGCGAGCACGGCGCCTTCATGTTCACCTCCAGCAGCGTGTTCTTTGCGCCAGCGTATCCGTTGGAATCGGTGTTTGATCCCACGGGCGCGGGCGATTCATTTGCGGGTGGTTTCATTGGGTATTTGGCGCGGACCGGCGATCTCTCCGATGCGAGCTTGCGTCGCGCCGTGATTCACGGCTCAGCCATGGGTTCGTTCGTCGTTGAGGGGTTCTCCATTACGCGGCTCCTCGAAATCAATCGCGCCGACATTGCGCGACGCGTCGCCGAGTTCCATGAGCTGGTCGCCTTCGACAAATCGCTCGACTCGTGAACGCCAAGACGCCACTCGACTATCGTAGCGCCGGCGTCGACATCGACGCGGCCAACGACAGCAAGGCGCGCATCAAGCGCCATGTCGAAAGCACCTTTACGGCTGGCGCGCGCGGCGCCTTTGGTGGTTTCGGCGGATTATTTCGCATGCCGAGTGAGGCGAAGAACGCACTGCTCGTCTCAAGCGCCGATGGCGTGGGCACCAAGATCAAGGTGGCGATCGACGCGGACCGCCACGACACGGTGGGGCACGATCTCGTGAACCACTGTGTAAATGACATTTTGGTGCAGGGTGCGGTGCCGCTGTTCTTTCTCGATTATGTGGCATTCGGCAAGCTGGTGCCAAGTACCGTTGAAGCGATTGTGGCTGGCGTGGCCGCGGGTTGCCGTGAGAATGGCTGCTCGCTGATGGGTGGGGAAACGGCCGAGATGCCCGGGCTCTACACGCCGCCGGATTACGACTTAGCTGGATTTATTGTCGGCTGGGTGGAAGAAGATCGCGTGCTGACCTCGGCGAACGTGCGCGAGGGCGACGTCCTCGTCGGCCTCGCCAGTTCGGGGTTGCACACGAATGGCTATTCGCTTGCCCGTCGGATTGTGGCGGAGCGCATGGGGCTCACGCCGCACGACGCGTGGCCTGGAACGAATCAGTCGGTGGCCGACGTGCTACTCGCGGTGCATCGTTCCTATCTCAATGTGATGAAGCCGCTCCTCGGCGGCGTGCACGCGATGGCGCACATCACGGGTGGCGGACTTCTTGAGAATCTTGATCGCGCGCTACCGCCGACGATGGACGCGGTGGTGGATCTCGGTTCGTGGGAGGTGCCGTCGTTGTTCCGCACATTGCAGGACGCCGGTGGCGTGGCGCGTGACGAAATGTTCCGCGCGTTCAATATGGGCATTGGGCTCGTGGTGATTACGGATGCGGCTGGCGCGGATGCGGTGATCGCCGGCGCGGCGGCGCAGCAGGTGCAGGCGTGGCGCCTTGGACATGTGGCCAAGGGCACGGGACAGGTCATTCTCAGCGGAGGAACTGCATGATCACGCATCGTGTGTTGGCATTGGGCGCCATGGTGTTGCTCACCGCGCCGTTGGCGCGCGCGCAGAACTGCAGTGGGTCACCGGAGGCGAAGGATGCCTGCCGCAAGACCGCCGATCTCGTGACGTTTCTGTCGCCGCAACTGGCGGGCGCGCTCGCCGGCGGCAATCACACGCTCGGTCAGGGCGGAGCCACTGGCGGCTTCCCGCATTTTTCGGTGGATGTGCGCGCCACGATCATTAGCGGGAGCATGCCCAAGCTCGACGGAGTGGGATTCAATACGTCGACGGAGGTTGAATCGAAGTTCACTTCGGCGAGCCAAATGATCCCCGGCCTCGTGGCCGACGCTTCCATTGGCGTGTGGGAAGGCCTCTCGCTCGGCGTGACGCACGTTGGCGCCGTGGACGCGCTCATCAGCGCCACCTATTTGCAGAACTTCAATGGCGGCGATGTCAGCGCCAAGCTCTCTGGTGGCGGCATCAAGCTCGGCTACGGGATTCGGTTGGGGCTGTTGGAAGAGTCGCTGCTCACGCCCGGTGTGGCCGTGAGTTACCTCACGCGCGAACTGCCGACGATCAGCATCACGGGCAATGTCGTCGCCGCGGGAAGCAAGCCCGGTGGCACGATCGCAATCAACGACTATTCCATCAAGACGTCCGGCTGGCGCCTCACGGCGTCGAAAAATCTCCTGATCTTCAACGTCAACGCTGGCATCGGCCAGGATAAGTACGACGCCACGGCCAACATCGCGACCACCGTGGTGGCGCCGGCTCCGATTGGCACGAAGAGCTCAACGGGGTCGTCCATCGTGTCGATGAATCGTACGAACATGTTCGTCGGACTGAGCCTCAACCTGCTGGTCGCTCAGCTTGTCGCCGAAGCCGGTCAGAGCACGGGTGGAACCCTCCCGACGTTGACGAACAACTTTGGATCGGATCCTGCCAAGGCCCGTCCGTACTTCTCGGCGGGTGTCCGGGTCGGCTTCTGAGCCGGTGAGCCCTTCCTCGGCCACGCCAGAGCGCGGTGCGCGTAGCGAGCGCGCTTGGATGCGGCGCGCGCTCGCGCTGGCGCGCCGCGGGTGGGGGCAGACGGCGCCGAACCCCATGGTCGGCGCCGTGCTCGTCAAGGACGGGGTGGTGGTAGGCGAAGGATTCCACGCCAAATTCGGCGCGCCGCACGCCGAAGCGATGGCGTTAGCGGTAGCCGGTGACCTCGCGCGTGGCGCCACGGCATACCTCACGCTCGAACCGTGCGCGCATGAGGGGAAAACGCCCCCCTGCGCCGACGCGCTGATTGCCGCAGGGGTATCGCGCGTGGTGGTGGCGGTGGCAGATCCCAACCCCGTGGCACAGGGGGGCGCCAAGCGGCTGCTCGCGGCGGGGATTGCGGTGGAGTTTGGCTTTGAGGCGGAAGAGGCCCTCGAACTGAACGCCCCCTTCTTTTTTGCGGCCGCCAACCCGCCGCGCCCTTGGATCACCCTCAAGCTCGCCGTCTCCGTTGACGGAGCCATTGCCAGCGCCTCACGCGAGCCACGATGGCTCACCGGAGAGGCCGCTCGGCACTATGTGCACCGGCTCAGGGCCGTGCACGACGCGGTCGCCGTCGGGGTGGGGACCGCCCTCGCCGATGACCCCAATCTCAACGTGCGCCACGGCCGCCGTCCAAGAGTCGCGCCACTCCGTGTGGTATTCGACCGCACGGCGCGTTTGCCAGCCGACTCACAACTCGCACGCACGGCGCGGCGGAGCCCGACGCTGGTCGTGGCCGAACAGCCTGAGGCCGGGCCGGTGACGGCTTTGGAGCAACGCGGGGTTGTCGTGCTGACGACGTCCGGGCTGGCGGACGCCCTGCGCGCTCTGGTCGAGCGGGGGGTTCGGTCGATGTTCGTGGAGGGTGGGGCCCAGCTCGCCCAATCATTATTGGCCGCCGGAGTGGTTGATCGCCTGATTATCTTTCAGGCGCCGGTTTTGCTCGGTCCGGGGGCCTTGGCGGCCTTTGTCGAAGCACCATCGGTCGATCGATTCCGTGTGGTCGAACGCCGCGAGTTCGGCGACGACCTCATGGCGGTGTACGCGCTCAACGAACTGCCCAGCGTGGCAGCACCGACGTAACCGCTCACCGTCCTGTTTTCCGCTCACCCGCTTTTTGAATGTTCACTGGCCTCATCACCGACACTGGCACCATCGACCGCGTCCGCACCACGGATGCGGGGCGGGAGTTCCGCATTCAGTGCGCGTACGAGGCGGTACGCGACGGTGAGTCGATTGCCGTGAATGGGGCGTGCCTCACGGTGCGCGAGTGCGGGGCGGGGTGGTTTACGGTCGCGGCGGTGGTCACCACGCTCGACCGCACCACGATCGCGGCGTGGACCGAGGGGAAGCGTGTGAATCTCGAACGCGCGCTCGCCGTCGGCGATCGGCTCGGCGGACATCTCGTGCAGGGACATGTGGATGGCGTGGCGACCGTTCGCGCTGTGACGCAGCGCGGCGACGCCACGCTGATTGATATTGAAGTGCCGGCAGAACTGATGCCGCTGACCGTGCCGCACGGCTCCATCACCGTGGACGGCGTGAGTCTCACCGTGAATGCGATTCCGCAGGAACGGGTGGTGCAGCTCTCGATGATTGAGTACACGCTGCGCCACACCACGCTGGGCGCACTCGCGTCTGGTGATTCGGTGCACGTCGAAGCCGACGTGATCGGAAAATTCGTCCAACGACTGACGGCGCCGCATCTGGCGGCCGCCGCGGAGCGATAGCCATGCCACTCGGAACCATCGAACAGGCGCTCGACGATCTGCGCGCCGGAAAATTCCTCGTCGTTGCCGATGACGAGGACCGCGAAAACGAAGGCGACCTCATTGTCGCGGCGGAATTCATCACGCCCGAGAAGGTCAACTTTCTCATGCAAGCCAAGGGGATGATCTGCCTGGCGCTGAGTCAAGAGAAAGTGCGCCAGCTCGACCTACCGATGATGGGCGCCGAAAACACCGATGCGTTGCGCACGGCGTACACGGTCACGGTGGATGCCTCGCCAAAATTCGGTGTCACCACCGGCATCAGCGCGTCTGATCAAGCGGCGACCATTCGCGCGGCGTCGAGTCCAGAGGCTGTGCCGAGCGATCTGCGCCGTCCGGGGCACGTGCATCCCCTCCGTGCACGCGAAGGCGGCGTGTTGCAGCGGGTGGGGCACACGGAAGCGGCGGTGGATTTTATGCGGCTCGCGGGGCTGCAGTCGGCCGGCGTGATTTGTGAAATCCTCAATGAAGACGGCACCACCGCCAAACGACCGCAGCTCGATGTGTTCGCGCAGAAGCACAACATCACGTTCGTGACGGTGGCCCAGTTGGTGGCATATCGCCTGCGGCACGAGCGGCTGGTGCATCGCGAGGCGGAGGCGCGCCTCCCCACCGAGTTCGGCGAATTCCGCATCATTGGCTATCGCAATGACGTGGATGACCGCGAGCACGTGGCGCTCGTGTTTGGTGACGTCACGGGGGCCGAAGGGGTGCTGGTGCGCATGCACTCCAAGTGTCTCACCGGCGACGTGTTCCATTCGCAGCGCTGCGACTGTGGCTGGCAGTTGCACCACGCGATGTCGATGATCGCCGGCGAGGGGCGCGGGGTGATTGTGTATCTGGATCAAGAAGGGCGCGGCATTGGGCTGATCAACAAGCTCAAAGCGTACGAGCTGCAGGATAAAGGCGCCGACACGGTGGAAGCCAACGAACGGCTCGGCTTTGCGCCGGATTTGCGCAACTATGGCATTGGGGCGCAGGTCCTGCTCGACCTCGGCCTCAAGTCCATCCGTCCCATCACCAACAATCCCAAAAAACTCATTGGGCTTGAAGGCTACGGGCTGAAGGTCGATGAGCGCGTGCCACTCAACGCGCCGGAGTCTGTGGAGAACGCCGAATATCTGGAAACCAAACGCCGGAAACTCGGCCACCTCCGGGCGCTCTGATGGCGGAATTTGTAGGGACACCGGACGGCGCGCACCGGCGTATGGCGGTGATCGGCAGCCGTTTCAACGAGACGATCACCACCAAGCTCGTCGAGGGCGCGGTGGATTGCCTCGTGCGGCACGGCGTGCCATTTGACGATGTGGATGTCGTGTGGGTGCCGGGCGCGTGGGAACTGCCAGCGGCGGCAGGTCGATTGCTGGCGTCTGATCGTTACGACGCGATCATTGCCGTGGGCGCGGTGATTCGCGGCGACACGCCGCACTTTGATTTTGTCGCAGGGGAAGCGTCGCGCGGGCTCGCCGAGCTGCAGCGCGCGTACGACCGGCCGATGGGCTTTGGTTTGCTCACGACCGATACGATGGAACAAGCCGAGGCGCGCGCTGGTGGCGCGCATGGCAACAAGGGATGGGACGCGGCACTCGCCGCACTCGAAATGGCTGACCTGTTCAGCCGTCTCGATGCCGCCGCGGGTCACGAGGAAGGTGATGGCGAGAGTTGAATCACGCGGGCGCATTCGCGCCCTCCAGGCTGTCTATGCGTGGGACATGCGAGACAAATCCGATCTTCCCACCATCGCATCGCGGATGTGGGATGATCTCGGCGTGGAGCCCGACGAGCGGGAGTTTGCCAATCAGCTGCTCCGCGTCATTATCGCCGAGGGCACTGCGCTCGACGACGAACTCGCTGATGTCACCACGAACTGGCGCCTCGAACGACTGGGGGCCATCGAACGGTGTGCCCTCCGACTCGGCGCTGCGGAACTTCGCGTGGGCATCACGCCACCGCGCGTCGTCATTCAGGAGATGGTGCGGCTGGCCGAACGCTTTGGCTCGACGCCGAGTGCGCGCTTTGTGAACGGCGTACTCGACGCGCTCGCGCGCAAGATGGGCCTCCTCGCGTGAAGATCCTCGTCGTCAACTGGCAGTGTCGAGAGAATCCGCTCGCCGGAGGCGCCGAGATCCATCTGCACGAGATCTTTGAACGCTTGGCCGCCGCCGGCCACGAGGTGACGTTGTTGTGCGGTGGCTGGCCGGGGTGCCCGCCGGTGGCAAACCTTGGCGGGATCGAGACCCTCCGCGTGGGAACGCGCCAGACGTTTGCACTCAAGGTGTGGCGTTTCTGGAACGAGCAGCTGCGCCACCGCGCATTCGATGTGATTGTCGAGGACATCAACAAGGCACCGCTCTACACACCGCTGTGGGGCGCGTCGTGCACGACGGTCGCGTGCGTACCGCATTTGTTCGGTGGCACCGTGTTCCAAGAACTGGTCTTTCCGCTCGCGGCCGCGGTGTGGCTCAGCGAACGTCCAATTCCGCTGGTGTACTACGACGTGCCATTTCAGGCGATTAGCGAGAGCACCGCGGACGATCTCGCGGCGCGCGGCCTTCCGCGCTCGCACGTGCATGTGATTTATCCCGGCGTGTCGTTTGATCATTACACCCCTGATCCGTCGGTGCGTGCGCCCGTGCCGACCTTTTCGTACATCGGACGGCTCAAGAAGTACAAAGGGGTGGATCTCGTCATCCGCGCCTTTGCCGAACTGGCGCATCCTGAGGCGACGCTGGAGATTGCTGGGCAGGGGGACTTCAAGGGCTCCCTCGCGGCGCTGGCGTCGTCGCTGGACCTCGGCGACCGGGTGCGGTTTCTTGGCTTTATTAGTGATGAAGAAAAGGTCGCCCTGCTGCGTCGGTCGTGGGCGGTGGCGTTGGCATCACCCAAGGAAGGGTGGGGGCTCACGAACGTGGAAGCAGCGGCGTGTGGAACACCGGTGGTGGCGTCGAACTCGCCCGGTATTCGCGAGTCGGTGCGCGACGGCGAAACAGGATTCCTCGTGCCGCACGGCGACGTGCGCGCCATGGCCGCTGCATTTCGCCGGTTGGCTGCCGCGCCCACGCTCGTGGCAGCGATGGGAGCAAAGGCCCGTGCCTTTGCGGAAACGTTCACGTGGGAGCGCGCCGCTGAACAGACGATTGCGCATCTGGAGCGATCGATTCGCGGAGGAGCAACGCAATGGAAGTCGTGAAGCCGTCTGCTGAAGAGTCGATGGCGCGGCGCGCGTATGCCGCGAACCGCTTGCGTGGCGTGCCGCATGGCCAGTCGTGCACGCTTGCCACGCGCTTCAGCCGCGAGCACCGCTAATGGCCGCGAAAGTGCTCACCGTTGCCGGCCTGTTCGAGCGGCTCAAGGATGTATTGCAACTCGACTTGCTCGGGAGCCCCGCTGGGCTCGAGCGCGAGATTACAATGCCCGACGCTTCGGGCCCGGGCCTTGTGCTCGCCGGCTACGTGGGACGCTTTGTGTATCAGCGCATTCAGGTCCTCGGTGAAACGGAAGTGTCGTACGTCGCACAACTGAGCGTCGATGACCGCACGCGCATCCTCCGCGCATTCTTTTCGTATCCCATCCCCTGCGTGATGGTCACCAAGGGGCTCGCGCTGCCGCCGGGGTTTGAAGCCGAGGCCACGGCGGCTGGCGTCGCGATCTTGCGTTCGCAGCTGAAGACGCTGGAGTTCTACAAGCGCATTTCCCCGTTCCTCGAACTCGCCTTTGCTCCGGTGACCAATCTGCACGGCTCACTCGCCGACGTGTTCGGCGTGGGGCTGCTCTTTACCGGGGCCAGCGGGATCGGGAAGTCCGAGTGTGTGCTCGATCTCGTGGAGCGCGGGCATCGGTTGGTGGCCGACGATCTCGTCATTGTCTCGCGTCGTGGCGCCGACGTGCTGATCGGGCGTGGACACGAACTCTCGCGTCACTATATGGAAATCCGGGGCATCGGGCTCATCGACATCCCCAAAGTGTTCGGCATTCACGCGGTGCGTCAGCAAAAGCGCATTGAAGTGTTGGTGCACCTCGAGCACTGGGATGCCGTGCACGACGTAGATCGCACCGGCCTCGACGGCCAGACCAAGGACGTGCTCGGCGTCAATCTGCCGTACATCACGGTACCGCTCAATCCCGGTAAGAACATTACGGTGATCGCCGAAGTCATCGCCATGAACCATTTGTTGCGGTACAGCGGTCATCATGCGGCCGAAGACTTCAACGCGCGCCTCAAGGCCAAGATGTCCCGTGCGGCGACCGCGACGGACATCTATCTGCAGGATGATGACGAGTAGTATCGACGGCCCCCGCGCCGTGATTGCGGGCCACGGCGACGTGGCCGCGGGCTTCGTGTCAGCCGTGCAGCAGATCGCGGGGCTCGGGGCGGTCTTTCGTGCGGTGAGTAACGCGTCGCTCGATGCGGCGTCGATCGAGGCCGCGATCGCCCGTGCCATCAGCGAGCACCGCGCGACGATCGTCTTCACCGATCTGCCAGCGGGCAGCTGCACCATCGCGGCGCGCAAAGCAACGCGGGGACTCACCGGCGTGTCCGTGGTGACGGGCGTCAATCTTCCGATGCTCCTCGACTTCGCGCTCAAGGGCGGGGTGGCGCCGGATGACGCGGCACAATCCGCGGCCAAAGGGCGTGACGCGATCATCGTGCACGCTGCCCCCGAGGTTCGCTGATGGCGGTCGCGCTGTATCGCATTGATGACCGGCTGATACATGGCCAGGTCATCGTGGGGTGGGGCCAGCCGCTCAGTTTGTCGTTCATCGTGCTGGTCGATGACGCGGTGGCGGCGAGCGATTGGGAGCAAGACCTTTACCGTGCCGGCGTCCCGCCCGAGATGGAAGTCACGTTCGAGTCGGTGGCGAGTGCGGTGTCCAAGATGGCCTCGTACGAGTCGCGGGCCGATAAGGGCATCGTACTCACTGGCGACATCGACACCATGCTCCGGCTCGTGGAAGCCACCGCCCACGCCATTCACCACGTGAATCTCGGCGGCATTCATCATCGGGCCGGTCGTGCGCCGCGTCTGCGCTACGTGTTTCTCGCGCCAGACGAAGAGGCAGCCCTACGAACGCTGTCGGACGCGGGGGTGGTGGTGTGTGCGCAGGACGTCCCTGCCGCGACGCCCGTGCCGTTGACGGCGGTTCTGGCCGGAAGTGGGGCATGATGCAACTCCTCGAATTGTTGCCGATGACGATCCTCGGTGCGATCCTCGGCCTCGACGTGGTGAGTTTCCCGCAGGCGATGATATCGCGCCCGATTGTTGCGGCGACGCTCGCGGGTTCACTGATGGGGGAGCCGCTCCGCGGTTTGATCGCCGGCGTCACCCTCGAACTGTTCGCACTCGAAACACTCCCCTTTGGTGCGAGTCGCTACCCCGAGTGGGGCTCGGCTGCGGTGGTTGGCGGTGCGATATTCGCTGGGCAACGGGAGACCACCGCCGGCGCGCTCACGGTGGCTGTCTTCGCCGCGCTGGTCACGGCCTCCGTCAGCGGGTGGTCGATGATTCAGCACCGAAAAGTGCTCGGGCGCTGGGGTGGTGGAATGCGCGAACTCCTCGCGCGGGGATCGTCGAGCGCGGTGACGCGGTTGCAGATCGGCGGACTCACGCTGGATCTCTTGCGCGGGGCGCTCATGACCTTCGTCGCGTTGGCCGTCTTCGGTCCGCTCTCGCGAAACCTGCTGAACACGTGGACGTTTACGAACGGTCAGTCCCGCGCGTTTGTGGTGGCACTGGCTGGTGCGGTGGGTGCGGGCGCGGTGTGGAAGGTCGTGCACACCACGTCGGGCGCTCGCTGGTACTTGCTGGGCGGCTTGGCGGTCGGCGCTCTGATGCTGGTCTCGCGCTCATGACGACGCCGCCAAAACTGCCGCTCCTCACGCGGCTGTCGATGCTCCTGCGCTTGCTGGCGGTGCAGGGGTCGTGGAACTATGAGATGATGATGGGGAACGGCATTGCCTTTGCCGTAGAGCCGGCACTGCGACTGCTGCCAGGCGGGAAGAACGGCGATGCCTACCGCGCGGCGCTTGCCCGGCAGGGCGGCTACTTCAATGCGCATCCGTACCTCGCCGGTGTGGCGGTCGGGGCGCTGGCAAGCGCCGAGTTGAGTGGAGAACCGCCCGATCGCATTGAGCGGTTTCGCACGGCCTGCTGCGGCCCACTTGGCAGCGTGGGCGATCGACTCATCTGGGCGGGATGGCTGCCGGCTTGTTCGGTGGCCGCAATGCTGGCGTTTGGACTCGGTGCTTCACCGGTCGTCGCGGTGTTGCTCTTTCTTGGCGTCTACAACGCGGGGCATCTCACGTTGCGCGTGTGGGGGCTGCGCGTGGGCTACCGCGATGGACTGCGGGTCGCATCCGCACTCGCCCATCCGGCGCTGCGCTGCGGTCCGGCGCACGTCGCGCGCGCCGCCGCGTTGATCGCGGGGATCGCGCTTCCGCTGGCCGTGCGCGGCATCGTGGGGCCCGCGCGTGAAAAACTCGCGGTCGTCATGGGATTGGCCGCACTGGGCGCGTTTGTGCTTGCCCGGTTGCAGGGGCGTGTGGAAGGGTGGCGCGTGGCGATGGGCCTACTGGCCGCATTCATTCTCTTTTCCGTGGTGCGATGATGCTCGAACGCCGGGTGACGGTCGTCAATAGCCACGGAATCCACGCGCGGCCCGCGGCTGAAATTGTGAAGTGTGCTGCAAAGTTTACCTCGCACATTACGCTGGTGCGCGATGATCTCGACGTGAACGCCAAGAGCATCATGGGCGTGATGATGCTCGCGGCGGAATGTGGATCGGAGTTGATGCTTCGTGCCGAGGGCGCCGACGCTGAAGCGGCGCTTGATGCCCTCGCGGCCCTGATTGCCGGTAAATTCGGTGAAACCTAGGAGCCCCGCATGCCCGTGACGCTCAGTGGCATTCCTGCATCGCCCGGCATTGTCGTTGGCCCGGCGCATCTGTTGCGCTGGGAGGTGCCGGAGGTCCCCGCGCGCGCCATTGGCCCCCATGAGGCCGAAGCTGAAGTGGCGCGCATCCACGATGCCTTTGCGCAGGCGATCGGTCGCCTGCAGGAAGTGCGGGAGCGTGCCGAGCGCCAAGCCGGCCCCGCCGAATCGGCCATCTTCGATGTGCAGATCTCCATTATCGAGGACGTGGAGCTCCGGTCGCGCGTCGAGTCGGTGATCCGTCAGGGCTTTGCCGCGGAGCGCGCGTTCGATGTGGTGATGATCGAGTGGCGTGAACATTTCGCCCGCTCGGTGCACGCGATGATGCGCGAACGCGTCGGCGATCTGACGGACGTGCATATTCGCGTGCTGACGATCCTGCTCGGGCTCGGGGACCACGATCCGGTGGATCTGCCCGAGGGTGCGAACGCGATTCTCGTCACGCACGATCTCACGCCGAGTCTCACGGTGCAGCTCGACCGTGGGCGTATCATTGGCATTGCGACCGATGCCGGCACGCGCACCTCGCACGTCGCGATTCTGGCGCGATCGCTCGGACTCCCCGCCGTGGTCGGATTGCTCGAGGCCACCACGCGTATTGAGAGTGGCGATCAGGTCATTCTCGACGGGGCCGCCGGCACCCTCATGGTGCGCCCCAACGCCGCCGAACTCGCCGCCGCGGCCGCTCGCGCCCAGAACGAAAAGCGCGAGCAGGTCGAGCTCGCGCGGCTCGCGAACGCTGAGGCCATCACGCTCGATGGTGTGCACATCACGCTCCGCGCCAATGTCGATCTGCCCGACGAAGCGGAGGCGGCCGCCCGGAGCGGGGCCGAAGGCGTGGGGCTCATGCGCACCGAGTTTTTGGTGGTCGGCCGTGCCACGATGCCGGACGAAGACGAGCAGTACGATGCCTATCGCAAAGTGATTGAGGCGTTCGGCTCTAAGCCGGTCGTCATTCGCACCTTCGACATTGGCGGCGACAAGCTTCCGGTCGGTGGTTTCCCGCACGAGCCAAACCCCTTCCTCGGCTGGCGCGCCATTCGCATGTGCCTCGACCAGCCCGCGATCTTCAAGACGCAGCTCCGGGCATTGCTGCGCGCGGCCGTGCACGGCGATGTGCGGATTATGCTCCCCTTGATCGTGAGTTCAGACGAAGTGCGCCAAGCGCGCTTTCTGCTCGCCGAATGCGCCGCGGAACTTGCGGCCCGCGGAGAGCCGCATCGCGCCGACGTACCGCTCGGCATCATGATCGAGACCCCGGCGGCGGCCATGATTGCCGACCTCCTCGCCAAGGATGTCGCGTTCTTTAGTATTGGCACTAACGACCTCGTGCAGTACACGCTGGCCGTGGACCGTGGCAACGCGAGCCTCGCCTCGCGCTACACCCCACTACACCCCGCGGTGCTCCGTCTGATCGCGCGTGCTCAGCAAATGGGCGCGGCGGCTGGGCTCGAGGTGAACGTGTGTGGGGAAATGGCCTCCGAACCGCTGATGGCCTATGCCCTCATTGGGCTCGGCATCCGGCAGTTGAGCGTGAGCGCGATCTCGGTTCCCCTGGTCAAACGGATCGTGCGTGGCCTGCATACCGAGCGCGCCGGTGCCGTCGCGAGACAGGCGCTCGAGGCAAACACTGCGGAGATGGCGGAACAGGTGCTGCGGGCTGGGCTCGACGCCGACCGGGGGGCGCAGGGGTAGGGTCACGAGTTCGGGCGCTCCCGTGGTTTCGCGTCCGCATACGGGTGTACATTAAGGAAGGACACGCGGCACGAGACCGTGCCGGGTGCGACATCACTCTTTGCCTCTGCCTCCTGTGCTTCATCGCCACCTGTTCACCTCCGAATCCGTCACCGAAGGGCATCCCGACAAAGTCGCCGACCAAATCAGCGACGCGGTGCTCGACGCTCTGCTGGCCATCGACCCCGCCTCGCGCGTTGCGTGTGAAACGATGGTCACCACGGGACTCGCCACCATTTTTGGTGAGATTACCACGGAGGCCTACGTCCACCTTCCCGCGCTTGTGCGCGAGACGATTCGGCGTATCGGCTACACGGAAGCTGGTTATGGATTCGATGCCCACACCTGCGCCGTGATGTCCACCATCGACCAGCAGTCGAGCGACATTGCGATGGGTGTGGACACCGGTGGCGCCGGCGATCAGGGGATGATGTTCGGCTACGCGTGCGACGAAACCGAGGAGCTGATGCCGCTCCCGATCACGCTCGCGCACAAGCTGACGCGCGCGCTGGCGGCGCGCCGCAAAGACGGTACGCTCCCGTGGCTCCGCCCCGACGGTAAGTCGCAGGTGAGCGTCGTCTACGAAGGCGGTCGCCCTGTGGCGGTCGATACCGTCGTCATCTCGACGCAGCACAGCGAGTCCGTCAAGAACAAGACGATTCGTGAGTCGGTCATCAAGGACATCATCGAAGCCTGCATCCCGGCGGAACTCCGCCCCAAGGGAATCAAGTATCACATCAACCCCACGGGCCGTTTTGTGGTGGGCGGTCCGCAGGGCGATGCCGGACTCACCGGCCGCAAGATCATCGTAGACACCTACGGTGGCATGGGACGTCACGGCGGCGGTGCCTTCAGCGGGAAGGACCCGTCCAAGGTCGATCGCTCGGCGTGCTATGCGGCGCGCTGGGTGGCCAAGAACATTGTCGCCGCGAAGCTCGCCACCAAGTGCGAAGTGCAGGTTGCGTACGCCATTGGCGTGGTGAAGCCGGTCTCCGTGATGGTGGACACCTTTGGCACCGGCTCCGTGGACGAGCGGAAAATCATGCGCGCCGTGGAGTCGGTGTTCGACCTCACCCCCAAGGCCATCATCGACGCCCTCGACCTGCGCAAGCCGATTTACAGCGACACGGCGGCCTACGGTCACTTCGGGCGAACGGCCGAGAAGGCCGTACGCCACGGCAAGAAGGTGAATCTGTTTACGTGGGAGCGCACCGATAAGGTTGCCGCGCTCAAGCAGGCAGTTCGCGCGTAAGCGGCTCGCCCACAGGAGGCGCGCGTGATTGAGGTGGCGGTTTCGCGGCTCGGATTGGACAGCTCCACGAACTCGTTCGTGGTGATCCTCGAAGCGCGTGGCGGAACACGCATTCTGCCCATTTGGATTGGGCGCGCCGAGGCGGAATCCATTGCCGCGCACCTCAACGGCGTACCGAGTGCACGGCCGATGACGCACGATTTGGCTCGTGCACTCATTGTCACGTTGGGTGGCACGCTACAACGCGTGCACATCACGCGTGTGGAGGACGCCACGTTTTACGCCGAACTCCACCTCACGCGCTCTGGTGAGCAGTTCGTGGTGGACGCCCGCCCCTCCGACAGTATCGCGCTTGCCTTGCGGTTCGGCGCACCGATCTTTGCCTCTGACGCGTTGCTGGCCGAGCACGAACTGCCGAGCGCCTCGTCGCCCGATGGCGGTGGGAATTCCGAATCCGATGCGTCGGACGACGCCGACGCCGACGCCGACGCCGACGCCGAGGTGACGGAGGGAGGGTTTCCGCCCACTGCGCCGGACGCAGAACTCAGCGGCGCCCAGTTGCTCCAGCGGCACCTTGAACGCCTTCGCCCAGAAGACTTTGGAAAATTCACGCTGTAGCGGCCGTCCGATTCGTATGATGGCCGCCACCGGTGCTCTCGCGTTGCGCACCACGCGCGTAGCGCGCGTGACGGCCCTCGTCATGCTCGCGGCGATCAGCACGTTGCGACTTGGCGCGCAGTCGCCACACACCCGCGCCGCGCCCGCAGCGGACACGGTGCTCCGTGACGTGCGTGGGCGGGTGTTGCGCCCCGGCGGCGATTCCGGCCTCGCCGTGGCGAACACGCGTGTGACCCTGCATCGTGTGGGGCGCGACGCTGCCGCCCCGATCGACTCGCTCCTCACCGACGCCGCGGGGCGCTACACGTTTCGTTATCGGCACTCCGGTGATAGTACGGCGCTGTATTTCGTGTCGGCGTTGCGCGGTGGCGTCGCGTATTTCACCGCGCCGCTCCGTGACTTGCACGTCGAGGGCGACGCCGCCACGGTCCTGGTCTTCGATACCACGAGTGCCCGCCTTCCGCTGCGCGTGCGGGGGCGCCATCTGGTGGTGGGGTCCCCTGATAGCACGGGGATGCGGAAATTCGTGGAAGTGTACGAAATATCGAACGACTCCGTTTTCACGCGCATTGCGTCCACGACCAGCGGCACCTTCGACGCGAGGCTCCCCGCCGGAGCGACCGACGTCGCAGCCGGCGATGGCGAGGTGAGCGCCGAGGCCATGCAGACGGGCGGTGATCGGGTGCGCATTATTGCCCCGATTGCTCCGGGCGTCAAACAGTTTTCCTTCAGCTATAAAATGCCGTCGCGCGTGACGGCCGTCACGTTGCCCGTAGACGACTCCACGATGGTGCTCGAGGTCTTGTTGGAGGAACCGGTGGGAACCGCCGCTGGGGCAGGGTTGAAGGCGGTGGCGAACGCCGCGAGCGGTGGGCGTTCATTCCGGCGGTACCTCGCGCAGGATGTGGCCGCGTCGACGATCGCGCTCACGTTGCCGGCAACGGCGCGCGTGACGGCGAGTGTGCGCTTGGCCATTGCCGTGACAGTTGTTGGCATCGTCTTGCTGATTGGGTTCGCGCGCGCTTTCAAGCGGCGAGGCCCAGCACCGGGCGTCTGGTCGGCGCAGGGTGCCGAGTCCGTCGCCGAGCTCGAGCGCTTGGTCACTGATCTCGACGACGCGTTTGCGCGCATCGCCACACCCACGGCCGATCAACGCGCCGATCAATTTCAGGCGCGGGCTCATCTCAAGGCGCGGCTTGCAGCAGCGGTAGCGGTGCGGGACGGTCTCGCATGATGTTGGTGTCCGTGATTGCGCACGTCGCAGCACGCGACGTGAGTGCGAGCTGAACCCGCCGTGAAGCTGTTTGCCTCTCCGTATCCGTGGTTGCTGCTGACGCTTGGCGCTTTCCTGCTGACGTTATGGCGCCGTCACGGTGACGCAAAGCCGGATACTCGGCGTGTGGTGGGGGCCGCGTGCGCGGTATGGGTCGTGCTGCTGCTGCTGTCGCTACGGCCGGTGGCCGTGGCGCTCGGCCGCTCGCTGACTGTGGCAAACTCCCCTGTGTCCGCGCCGCCAACCGTCATTGTCGTGCTCGGAGATGGACTCTCGCTCGGCACCGATTCGGCCGATGATCGCATTACGCTCAGTCAGTGGCGTCGCGCGCGGCTCGCGATTGCGTGGTGGCGCGAATCGCCCCGCGCGCGCATTGTGCTCAGTGGGCAGAGTGCCGCGCGCAATCGTCCACCGGAGCGGTTGGCCGTGCTCACGCGCGACGTATTGGTTGCCGCCGGTGTGCCGGATTCGTTGATTGTGCTCGAACCGCGCTCGCGCGTGACGCGCGAGCATCCGTCAGAGGCGCTGCGCCTCGCTGGACTACAACGCGATACGCCGGTCGGCATTGTCACGTCGGAGTGGCATATGCGCCGCGCGCGCGCCGTGTTCCGTGCCGAATTTTCCAACGTGCAATGGCGCTCCGCAGACAACAGCGAGTGGACGCCGAGCTGGCTGGATCTGGTGCCATCGGCGGAGTCGTTGAGCGCGAGCGCGTTCGACGCGGTTGAGTGGGTGGGGAGTGCGGTGTACGGCGCGCGCCGGTTGTTCGCGACGCGCTGACTTGCCGCAGGTGCTCCCGAAGCGTACCTTCCCTTCACAATTGATTTGCAAGCGCGGGACACGGAAGCCGGTGAAATGCCGGCGCGGCCCCGCCACTGTAACGGGCATTTGCATCACGACCCCTCCATCACGCCACTGACGACCGTCGGGAAGGCGAGGGGCCGGCCCGGAGCCAGGAGACGACCCACGCTTGCGCCACTGTATTCAGTTCCTCGGGGGAGGGCTGGTGGCGTGCGTTGCGTGTCTCGCCGATTGGCGCACGTGGCGGACGTTCCGGGCTTCTTCCTGTGAGGGGGGAGCCCTTTGTGTTTCTGACGCGTGCGTTGATCGCCGCCGTGTGTGCTTTGAGTGTTGCTGCCTGTCGCGGTGACGCCTCGCGCACGTCCGTCGCCGCCGCGTCCGTTGACCGCGATGACTATGGCGACACCATTCGCGTGACCGCACCGGCCACCCGCATTGTGTCGCTGAGCCCGGTGACCACCGAAATCCTTTTCGCCATCGGCGCGGGCGATCGCGTGGTGGGCCGCACGCATTGGGACACCTATCCCGCAGCCGCGCGCGCCGTGCCGGACCTCGGCAACGGTATGCAGCCCAACGTCGAAGCCATTCTCGCCACGCGGCCGGATCTCGTGGTGCTCTACGGGAGCCCGTCGAACCGTGCGGCGGCGCTGCAACTGCGTCGTGCCGGTATCGCGACGATTGCTGTGCGCACGGATCATGTGTCCGACTTCCGCCGCGCCACCACGTGGATTGCGCGTGCCATCGGCGATAGTGCGGCTGGCGCCGTGGTCAGCGATTCCGTCGAGCACTCCATCGCCGCCGCAACCATCGCGGCCCCTGCCGGTACAGGCCCCACGGTGCTCTGGCACCTCTGGGACGCGCCCGTGATGACCATTGGCCGCGGAAGCTATATGAGTGAGCTCGTGGCGGCGGCCGGCGGACGAAATCTGTTTGATGATCTCGAGGCGCCCTCTCCGCAGGTGACGATCGAAGAAATCGTACGTCGAAATCCTGATTATGTCATTGCCGGTCCGAGCGGCGCCGAGAGCATTCGGCAGAAGGGGGCGTGGCAGGCGATTCCTGCCGTGCGTGCGGGGCGCATTCTCGTTGTGGATACCGCGCTCGTGAGCCGGCCCGGCGTGCGCATGGGAGAAGCGGTGCGTCATCTCCGTACGCTCCTGCATCCAGACGGGCGCCGATGACGCCTCGCCTCGTCGCGTTGCTCGTGTTAGCACTCGTCATCGCCGTGCTCGCCGCGCTGACGTTTGGCTCCGCATCGCTTCCGCTCGCCGATGTAGTGCGCGCGCTCCTGACCGCGGCGCCCAGTACGGCGCGTAGCATTGTCTGGGAGCTGCGTTTGCCCCGCGCCGCGCTTGGGATTGTGGTGGGAGCGGGACTCGGGATGAGTGGCGCCGCGCTGCAGGCCACCGTGCGCAATCCGCTGGCCGAACCGTATCTCCTTGGTGTCTCCGGGGGCGCGGCGATCGGCGCCGTCTTTGCAACCGTGTGGGGATTCGGCACCGCGCTGGTGCCGCTGGCTGCCTTTGGTGGTGCGGCTGTCGCCGTATCACTCGTGTTGCTGGTGGCGCGCGTGGCGCGCGCGCCGCACGATGCGCGCGTGCTGGTGATGGCGGGCGTCGTCGTTGGAGCATTTGCGAATGCGGCGATTCTGCTCGTGCTCGCCGGTGCACCGGCCGAAACCGTCCGCGGCGCGCTCTGGTGGATGATGGGCTCGCTCGCCGACGCCAGCTGGAACGGCATCGGGTGGTCGGCCCTGTATGTCGCGCTCGGTGGGGCGGTGCTCCTCGCCACGGCGCGCGACATTGAACTGCTCGCCCTCGGCGAAGACGCCGCGGCTGCGCTCGGAGTGCATGTCGAGCGCGCGACACGCCGCGCGTTTCTTGCCGCCTCGCTCGTGGCCGCCGTGACCGTCGCCGGTGCCGGGCTGGTAGGATTCGTTGGGCTGGTTGTGCCCGCCATCGTCCGAGCGCTCGGAGCGCGGAGCGCACGAGGCGTGATGATTGGCGCCGCCATCGGCGGCGCCGCACTGGTGGTGGGCGCCGATGTTGCGGCCCGCACACTCCGTGCGCCGCATGAGCTCCCGCTCGGAGCGGTCACGGCACTGCTGGGTGTTCCGTTCTTCTTGGTCCAACTGCGGAGAGCGCGCTCGTGATTCGGTTTGCGAACGTCACGTTGCGTTACGCGGGCGCCGCACAGCCCGCGGTGAACAATGTCTCATGGTCTGCGAAACGGGGGGCGCTCACGGCGGTCGTGGGCCCGAACGGCAGCGGCAAGAGCACGCTCGTGCGCGCGTTGCTTGGGCGGCTCGCGCCCCAGCCTGGCACCGTCACGCTGAATGGGGTCGACCTCGCGACGCTCTCCCGTCGCGACGTGGCGCGCCGCCTCGCCGTGGTGCCGCAGCGGGAGGAACCGGCATTTCCCCTGAGCGTGCGCGACTTCATTGCGCTCGGTCGGTATCCGCATGCGGGCGCGTGGTCCGTCAGTTCGAGCGCGGACCATGCCGCCGTGCACGCCGCGGCGCAGCGCGCGGGCATTCAGGCGTTTCTCGATCGCGACACCGATGCGCTCAGCGGTGGGGAATGGCAACGCGTGCGCATTGCCCGCGCGCTCGCACAGGGTGGCGACGCTCTCGTGTTTGACGAACCCACGGCGTTTCTCGATATCGCCCACGAGATGTCCGTGTTCGAACTGTTGGGCTCACTGGCGCACGAAGGCAAGACCGTGCTGCTCGTGAGCCATCAGCTCAACCTCGTTGCGCGCTTTGCCGCACACATCGTGCTCATGCATGCGGGGCAAGTGGCCGCGGCAGGGTCGCCAGACGACGTCATGACCGATCGCGATACTCTCGAACGGGTGTACGACTGGCCCTTGCTGGTGCGACGCGACGCTGTGGGTGGAGCGCCAGAGATTGTGCCGCTGCGTGAACGTGGTCCCCGATGACTTCCTTCCATTCCCCGATCCTGAGTCGCTTCTACATGCCGCGTCGTTTTCCGAACAGCTGGACTGTCTGGTGCGCCATGGCGATCGTCAGTGGTTCGCCCTGCGTGGCATACACGCAGGGGCTGGGCCGTGATACGCTCGCCGCGGTTGTCGTCACCGCGACGCGTGAAGCGGTAGCCACCGCCGTTCCCACCGCGGCCGTCACCGTGCTCTCAGGTGAACAGCTACGCGGCCGCGGTCTGTCGTCTGTAGCCGACGCCCTTCGACTGGTGCCGGGGGTGTCCGTGGTGAACGCCGGCTCTGTTGGGGCTCAAACATCGCTCTTCGTGCGCGGTGGTAATAGCAACTACGTGCGCGTCTTGGTCGACGGCGTTCCGCTCAACGATGCGGGCGGCGCGGTCGATCTCTCGACGTTGAGTCTGGAAAACATCGAACGCATCGAATTCGTGCGTGGTCCATCCAGTGTGCTCTACGGCTCTGATGCGGTCACCGGGGTTGTGCAACTCTTCACGCGCCGTGGCACGCAGCCCGTCGCCTGGAACGCGCTCGTCGGCACCGGCTCGCACGGCGCGCGCCGTAGCGAGCTCGGCCTGAGCGGCGGCGGTGTTGGGGCAGGGTTCTCCCTGTCCGGCGGACGTCAGTCAACCAACGGCGAGCTCGCATTCAATAATCGTTTCGCGTCCGACGTGCTCAGCGGTGCCGCGCACTGGACGCCGGAGTTATCTACGAGTATCGCGTTGGCCGCCCGTTGGTCGGGGTCGGCGTTTCAATATCCCACGGACTTTGCGGGCGCGATTGTCGACCACAACGCCGAACAGATTGAACACCGGTTCGTGGTGTCGGCCGACATCGAACATCATGTCAGCGACGCCATCACCGGGCACCTGTTGCTGACCTCCAACGAATACTTGCCGCGGTCGAACGACGCCAAGGATAACGCGGCCGACACCCTCGGGTTTTACGCCTACTTTTCACGCAGTGTGCGCACGCGACGTGCCGCGGAACTGCGCGTGTCGGCCAAGCTGTCGGCGAGCACGTGGCTGACGATTGGCGGGGAAGTGGCGCGGGATCGCGAACGCACCACGTCGCACTCGCAATCGCAGTACGGTCCGTCCAGCGATGCCTTTGAAGCCAGTCGCCACACCGCCGCCCTCTTTGCGCAGCTGCTCGGCAACGCCTCGCCCGCGGTGTCGTACGTCGGTGGCGTTCGCCTCGACCGCAACAGCGCCTTCGGCACGTTCGGCACGGCGCGCGGTGGCGTAGCGTGGAAGGGGAGTGAGCATTGGCGCGCCCGCGCCTCGCTCGGCTCCGCCTTCAAGGCGCCGTCGTACTATGAGAATTTTGCCGTCGGCTACGTCAAGGGAAATCCGGCGCTGCGTCCCGAGCGCGCGCAGAGCGCTGAGGTGGGGGTGGACGCCGATCTCTCGACGGTGCTCGCCGTGAAAGCCACCGCGTACACGCAGCAGTTTCGCGACGTCATCCAGTACACGGGCGCTCCGCCGTCGCCGAGCGCGCCAAACTATTTCAATGTGGCTGCGGCCGACGCCCGTGGCGTGGAACTTGAAGCCGACTGGCGTGCCGATGCCGTGACGACGGTGCGCGCTAGCTATGCCTACACCGCCACACGCACGACGCGCGCCGGCTACGACGCATCGGCTGGTGCCAATTACGTCGTGGGGGAACGGCTCCTGCGCCGTCCGCCGCACGCCTTCTCTCTGATGATCACGCAGAAGATGACCGGGGGCGGCTCCTTTGACCTTGGCGTCACGCGCGTCGGTGAACGGAGTGACCGCGACTACGCCGTGTATCCGGCGGCTCCGGTGGTGCTCCCTGGCTACACCAAGCTCGACGTCTCCACGACGATTCCACTCGAAGGCACCGTTGAGGCGCCCGTTTCGCTTGTGCTACGCGTGAACAATGCCCTTGATGCCAAGTACCAGGACGTGCTGCACTTTGACTCCCCGCGGCGCACGCTGTTCGCCGGGGTGAGGTGGGGCCGCTAAGGACTGGGGCCAGTCCCTCCCGTTGGGCTCTGCGGGCTTACCTTTAGGGCGTGCATCCCGTCGCCACGCAGGCTCTCGTCCTCCACGCGTTCGATTACCGCGAGTCCTCGCGCATCGTGCGCCTCGCTACCGCCGAGTTGGGTATTGTCTCGGTGATCGCGCGGGGGACGCGCTCGCCCAAGAGCAAAATGGGAAGTGCGCTCGACCTCTTTACCGGCGGCATCGCGCATCTCCGCGTGCATCCGTCGCGTGATCTGCACTCCCTCACGGGTTTTGACGCCACACGCTCGCGCCCTGAGCTCGCGGAGAGCTTGGCGCGCTTTCGCGCGGCGTCGGCGCTCGCCGAGCTCTGCTTGCGCTTCGGCAAGGAAGACGAGAGCGGACGCGTGCACGATGCCGCCGTCCGCGTGTTCGATGCGATTGGCGTCGCAGACGATGCCCAGGTGGCCGCGCTCGCGATTGCCGGTGCGTGGCGCCTCATCGGTGAACTCGGCTTCGCCCCCGCCGTGGAAGAATGCGCGAGTTGTCACACGCTGCTCGACGGCGACGCCGCAGTGACGTTTGACCACCGCGCCGGCGGCGCGCTCTGCGCCAACTGTGCGCGACAAGCGCGCGGCGGACGCACGATTCCCGGCGAGGCGCGTCGCACACTCGCCGCGTGGCTCGCGGGGGACGAGGCGCCACTGATCGACGACACCATGGCGCGCGCCCATCGACGGCTCCTGCGTGAGTTCGTCGAGGAACACATCGGCGACGACCGTCCGTTGCGCGCCTTCCTCGCGTGGGAAGAAGCGTCCGTCATAGCGGCCCGGGACTCCGCGTGATTCTCGGGACAGCCGGTCACATCGATCACGGCAAGACCGCGCTCGTGCGCGCCCTCACCGGCGTGGACACCGATCGCCTCCCCGAAGAAAAACGTCGCGGCATCACCATCGAACTCGGCTTCGCTCCGCTCACACTCGACGGCGTTGAGATGAGTATCGTCGATGTGCCGGGGCACGAAGCCTTTGTGCGCACGATGTTGGCCGGCGCCACCGGTGTGGATCTCGCGCTCCTCGTCATTGCGGCCGACGAAGGCCCCATGCCGCAAACGCGCGAGCACCTCGCCATCCTCACCCTGCTCGGCGTACGCGCTGGTGTCATTGCGCTCACCAAGAGCGACCTCGTGGAAGCCGAGTGGCTCGCGATGCTCACCGAGGATGTTCGCGCACTGGTGGCGGGCTCACCGCTTGAGGGCGCGCCGATCGTCGCCTGTTCAGCCATCACCGGCGCAGGGCTCCCCGAGTTGCGCGCCGCCCTCGCGGCCGCCGCGCGCAACGTCCCCGCGCGCGATGCGGCCGACCTCGTGCGCCTACCGATTGATCGCGCCTTCACGGTGAAGGGCACCGGCACGGTTGTCACGGGCACTCTGTGGAGTGGCACACTGGATCGCGATGCGACGGTGGTGTTGCATCCCGGCGCACTCCCCGCGCGGATCCGCGCGCTCGAGTCACACGGCGCCGCCGTCACGAGTGCGCGGCCAGGGCATCGCATCGCAGTCGCCCTTGGTGGACTCGAGCGCGCCGAGGTATCACGCAGCGGCGTGCTGGTGCGCGCCGAGGACGCGTGGCGCGAGAGCACGGTGCTGCGTGCCGACGTCGCGTTGCTCGACGCGGCGGCATCGCTTGGCCCACGCACGCGTGTGCGCTTTCACCTCGGCACCACAGATGTCGGCGCACGTGTGAGTGTCGTGGGCGGACGTCTCGAGAACGGAAAGACGGTGCCCGCACGTCTCGTGCTCGACGCGCCCGTGGTCGCGCGCGCCGGCGATCGTTTTGTATTGCGCACCGCGTCACCGCCGCTGACCATTGGTGGTGGCATCGTGACGGACCCGCATCCGCCTGGTCCGCGCTCTAAACCGTTTGCCGCGGCAGGAGCGAGCGTTGGCGAACGCGCCGAGTGGATGGTGCGCGAGTGCGGCGGCGCCGGACTCGCGGTGGCGGATTTGCCCGTGCGACTCGGTGTGTTGCCGAGCGTGGCCGCGGAGTATCCACCGACGCGCGCGCCTTTCGTGCGCATCGGTACGCGACTGTTTGATACGGCGCTGCGCGACACACTCCGTACTCGCCTCACGTCAAACGTCTCATCATTCCACGCGGCAGAACCTCTCGCCGCGGGGCTTCCCCTCGAACGGGCGCGCACGTCGCTGGGTGCTGCCACAGAGCTCTTTGATGACATCCTCGGCGAACTCGTGCGAAAGGAAAAGCTCGTGGTGCAGGGGAGCGTGGTGGCGCGGAAAGGGTTTTCCCCAGCCTCCGGCGCACGCGACGCGCAGCGCCTCGACGATATTGCGGCGGCGCTTCTGGCCGGGGGGGGCGAGCCGCCCTCGGTGCCCGAGCTGGCCGCCAAGTTTGGGCCCGACACCCCCGCGCTGCTACGCCTGCTGGAAAAGCAGAAACGGGCCGTGGCTGTGGCGTCCGACCGCTATTTCAGCCCTGAGGCAGTGTCCTCGTTGCTGGCGACCCTCCAAGCAGGGCTAGTTGCCGGAACGCCGGTGACAGCATCGCAAGTCCGTGAAACACTTGGACTTAGCCGAAAATTCGTGATTCCGTTGCTGGAATACCTCGATCGTCGAGGAATCAGCCGGCGAGATGGTGATTTCCGGACGTTTGACTGGAGCCGGCTCGGCGAGTCCCGAGTCTAGTGATTTCCCTGGGTCACCCACTGAGCACCGGTGGCCTCTCCAAGGGTTGTTGTAGCGCCGATACGTGGGGAGGGGGAACCTCCCCTCTGGGGGTGGGTACCCATCCTCGTTGACATGCGGGGCCGTTTCCAATACGTTACCCCTTGGGTACTTACGTCAACCTTTCACTGGAGCAGCTGACATAGATCCTGCTTAGTCAGTCGGAGAAAACATGAAGAAACGTTGGTTAGCACTCGTTGGTGTGCTGACCCTCGCTCTCATGCCACATTTCGGAAGCGCGCAATCCACTGGGACGGCGCAAGGCTCTAAACCAGGCAAGCTGCAACAGAACTACCCCAACCCGTTCAATCCAGAGACATCCGCCAGATTTGCCATTGGCGATTCGCCGGCCTGTTCGGAAGGGAGTAAGCCGTACCGGGTTTCACTCCGGATTTACAACATTCTGTCGCAGTTGGTCGCTGTGCCGACCATGCAGGGCAGCGCAGGAAACGTGGTAGGAGGCGTGACACCGCTGGAAAACGTGCAGTTGCCGTGTGGTGAGTACGTGTGGTACTGGAATGGCAACTACAAGGGGACCTCGCAGGAAGCGGCATCGGGTGTGTATCTCGCAGTGCTCGAAGTCGACGGAAAGCGAGTCAGCGTGGTCAGGATGCTCAACAACAAGTAACGTGTAAACGCCCGGGCGAGTCGCTCGGGCGTTTCACGTTTCTGCCACTTTGACGCACTCGGCGCGGCATCAATGTTGCTTTCTTCTGGCGTGGTATACGCCGTGCGCGCCACGACGATGCGACCGTAACCCATGATCCCCGTCTCGGAGCCGTCTCCGTGAATCCCGACCGCCTCACTGTAAAATCCGCAGAAGCGCTCAACGATGCCGTCGCCCTCGCGCGGCGCACGGGCAATCCGCTCGTACACGACGCGCATCTATTCCGCGTACTGCTTGACCAGCAGGACAGTATTGTCGTTCCCATTCTCCAAAAGATGGGGATTGCCGTTGCCACGCTCCGCGACGGATGCGATACAGAAATCGGGCGCTATCCCAAGCAGAGCGACGCCAACCCGCAGCTCTCGCGTGAACTCAACGCGGTGCTCGACACCGCCGACGCGCGCGCCAAGGCGCTCGGCGATGCGTACATCTCCACCGAGCATCTGCTCCTCGCGCTTGCCGAAACCAAGGCCACGGACAGCGCGATGTTGCTCAAGAAGGCCGGCGTCAAGCCAGAGGCACTCGCCGAAGCCATGCAGGTGGTGCGCGGTGCACACAGCGTCACCGACCAGACGCCCGAGAATCAGTACCAAGCGCTACAGAAGTTCACGCGCGACCTCACCGAGGATGCACGCAAGGGCAAGCTCGACCCCGTGATTGGCCGCGACGAAGAAATCCGTCGCGTGATTCAGGTGCTGTCGCGTCGCACCAAGAACAATCCGGTGCTCATCGGCGAACCTGGCGTGGGCAAGACGGCCATCGCCGAGGGACTCGCGCAGCGCATCGTGAATGGCGACGTCCCCGAAGGACTCAAGAACAAACAGCTCCTCTCGCTCGACCTCGGCGCGCTGATTGCTGGCGCCAAGTTCCGTGGCGAGTTTGAGGAGCGGCTGAAGAGCGTGCTCAAGGAAATCGTCGCGGGCGAGGGGCAGTTCGTGGTGTTCATTGACGAGCTGCACACCATCGTCGGCGCGGGCAAAGCCGAAGGCTCGATGGACGCCGGCAATATGCTCAAGCCGATGCTCGCGCGTGGCGAACTCCGCGTGGTGGGTGCCACGACGCTCGACGAGTATCGCAAACATGTAGAAAAAGATCCGGCGCTTGAGCGCCGCTTTCAGCCCGTGTTCGTGGGCGAGCCGACCGTGGAGAACACGATCGCGATTCTGCGCGGGCTCAAGGAGCGCTATGAGTCGCACCATGGGGTGCGCATTACCGATGGCGCCATCGTGGCCGCTGCCACACTCTCCAATCGCTACATCGGCGATCGCTTTTTGCCGGACAAAGCTATCGATCTCATGGACGAGGCCGCGAGCGGGCTCCGTATTGAGATTGATTCGCTGCCACAGCCCATTGATGAGGTCAAGCGCCGCATCGATCAGCTGAAGATCGAGCATCTCGCGCTGGCGAAGGAAAAGGACGCGGCGTCTCAGGAACGCCGCACCGCCATCGAGAAGGAACTCTCGGAGGCGAGCGAGAGCATGTCGTCGATGACCGCGCAGTGGCAGATGGAAAAGAACGTCCTGGGCGATGTGGGCAAACTCAAGCAGCAGATTGAAGAAGCGCGTACGGACGCCGAGCGCGCGACGCGCGCCGGTGAACTCGGCCGAGCGGCGGAGATTCAGTATGGTCGCGTGCCGCAACTCGAAAAGCAGATGAAAGACACCGAGGCGCGGCTCGCGTCGCAGCAGCAGGGCGGCGCGCGCTTTCTCAAGGAAGAGGTCACGGCCGACGACATTGCGGTTATCGTCGCCAAGTGGACCGGCATCCCCGTGACGCGCATGATGGAGAGCGAGCGGGAGCGCTTGACCAAGCTCGGCGAGGAGCTTGCGCACCGGGTGGTTGGTCAGCCCGAGGCGGTGGAGGCGGTGGCGAACGCCGTGCGCCGTTCACGCGCCGGGCTGCAGGACCCCAACCGGCCGATCGGGTCGTTTATTTTCCTCGGTCCCACGGGCGTCGGCAAAACCGAGACGGCGCGCGCCCTCGCGCAGTTCCTGTTCGACGACGAGCAGGCGATGGTGCGCATTGACATGTCGGAGTATATGGAGAAGCACGCGGTGGCGCGATTGATTGGCGCACCTCCCGGCTACGTGGGCTTTGAAGAGGGCGGGCAACTCACCGAAGCTATTCGTCGCCGGCCGTATAGCGTGATTCTCTTTGATGAAATCGAGAAGGCGCATCCGGATGTGTTCAACATCCTGCTGCAGATTCTCGACGACGGGCGCCTCACCGACTCGCAGGGACGCACGGTGGACTTCCGGAACAGCGTCATCATTATGACGAGCAATGTGGGGAGTCAGTGGATTCTGGAGCACGCCGGGTCTGAGTGGGCGCTGGTGGAAGCGCAGGTCACGCAAACGTTGCGCGGGCAGTTCAAGCCGGAGTTCTTGAACCGCGTGGACGACATCATCATTTTCCGTCCGCTCACGCGGGAGCACATTGAGCAGATTGTGTTGCTGCAGCTCGCGCGGATGACGGCGTTGCTCGCCGATCGCAAGTTGACGCTCGAGCTCACGCCGGAGGCCAAGGCGTTGCTCTCGCGCGAGGGGTACGAGCCGGCGTTCGGCGCGCGGCCGCTCAAGCGGGCCATCCAGCGGCTGCTGCAGAACCCGCTCGCGATGGCGGTGCTCGACGGGACGTTCGTTGAGGGGGATCACCTCAAGGCCACGGTGTCGGGCGATAAGCTCGTGTTTGAGAAGGCGTAGTTACCGACGCAACAGTGGAAATGACACGAGGGGCCGGCGACATCGCCGGCCCCTCGTGTGTCGTCGGGTGAGAATCTTACTTCGTGCGCACCAGCAACAGTTCGATGGTGGCCGGTACTGACGCCGAGCCGGACGCGCTATTGATCGAGGCGGTGGCATTGGCAATGACGCCAAAGCGCACATACCCAGCAGCGCCACTGCGCAGCGTGAACGCCGCTGGCACCGTCGGTGTGAGCGGATGCGTGAGGAGCGGGAACAACTTGGACGTGGTAATCGCCGGGAGTATGCTGCGGAAATTCCAGCTCGCGTAGGCGTACTTGGTATCGGTACTAATGCCAGAGTTGTCGAGGAAGCTGGCGACGGCCATCTGCCGCAGGGCGGTGACGATACCGCCACTGAATGCGGCGCCGAACGCGCTGTTGAAGTTGGCCGTGCCCACCAAGTTCGAGTTCACCAACGCGCGCGTATACGTCGCGGGGGCGTTGGCGCCTTGGTCCAGCGCGTACCGGAGCAAGGACCAGGTGGAGCCGCGCGTTTCGAGGCTGTCGTTCATCGCCACCGGCGAGTGCGTCTCCGGCGCGGCGAGGTAATCCATGAAGTTGCCGAGGTTGTCGACTTGGTACGCGTTGATCGCATCCACCTTCACTTGCGTGGACGCGACGGTGCTCAGGTTGAGATCGCTCTTCGGGGTGAAGCCGGACACCTTGTAGTAGAGCAACTCCTGCGCGAGATGGGAGAGCCCTTCGTCGAGCCACACCTGCTCGTAATCGTCGGCATTGTTGATGTAGATGCGCCGCGAGTCGTTGATGAGGTGTTGCATCTCGTGCGCGAGTGTGCCGACCGCGTCCGTTTGCAGCACCGTCTTGGACATGAAGAACTTGTTGTAGACCTGTGTTGGGTCCACCACCGGCATGTAGAACATCTCGGCGTAGTTGCTCCCCGGGCAGGCGGGGATTCCGGGTTGCGCCGTCGGCGGAAAGAGATCGCGGGAGTAGAAGAAGCCCGCGATGTAGCCACCATCCGCGTCCTTGGAGAGCGCGTTGACGGCCGGCGTAAAGAAAATGACGATCTTGTTGTTGCCGTCGAGGTCCGTTGGCGCACCGAATGCCGACGTGTCGAGGGCGTAAATCAGCGTATCGAACATGGTGGCGAACGACGTGTAGTCGGCGTCGGTGAAACCGCCCGCGGGGGATGCGGAATCGGCCACGATAATGGCGTTCTTCGATACCGCGGCGACTCGCCCGGTGCGGTTCGAGCGGTTGGTGCAGGCATCCTTCACGTTGATGTTCATCTGCACCGTCGTGCCCACCGTCGGCGTAACGGGGAGCCCCGTGATGTTCGACTGGGCGAATGGCGAGCGGCCAGCGGCTCGGCTTGCGCGCCACATGGGCCCGAGGTCGCGCCGCTCGCTGGCGCGGAGTCGCGCTTCAAACGCGTCGTGCGCGCGATTGCGCGGAAACTGCCCACTCAGGCTCGAGGTGACGGGAGACGAAAGCGCGCTGCTGACGAGCGGGCTGGTCGTCACGGTCACCGTGCTCTGCGAGGTAAAGGAGA
The DNA here is from genome assembly GCA_947471365.1 of Gemmatimonadota bacterium. Lineage (GTDB taxonomy): Bacteria > Gemmatimonadota > Gemmatimonadetes > Gemmatimonadales > Gemmatimonadaceae > Fen-1231. Next base: position 59,913 of record CANIWQ010000004.1, read on the forward strand.
GCGGCACTGTCGAGGTAATCGTATCCGCCGTCTTGTACGGAATGAGGACATACTCACTCCCGGCCGCGCCGCCGGCCAAGCAGAAGCCGCTGCGCTCAGCGCCCGAGAGCGTGCGTACTTCGCCCAGCGCCAAGGCCAGCGGCACCGTGCCGCAGTTGGCCGTGACGGTGATGGTCGCCTGTGACGACTTGGCGTCGATCGTTGCGGTGATCAGTGCGACGCCGGCGGAAACGGCCGTGACCAATCCGGCGGAGCTCACCGTCGCGACGCTCGTGGCGGAACTCGTCCAAGACACGGTCTTGCCGCTGATGGAACCGCCGGTCGAGTTGACCGCCGTCGCAACGAGCGTGACCGTGCCACCCGGCTGCAAGGTGGCGGCAGTCGTCGAGAGGCTCACGGTCGCCACGGTTGCTGCCGTGGAGGTCGTGGCGGTCGTGGAAGGGGCCGTGGAGCTGTTGGAGCCGCCGCCACACGAGGAGGCGGCTCCAAGGGCAAGCAGGGCACAGAGCGAACGTCGCATACGCAGGTTTCCCAGGTCGGGGCCACACAAAGTTTATCCGAGGCGCGCCCTGCCGCCACCTCCCGTTGGACGCGTGAGCCGCGCCATTATTAGTTGTACCCCGTACCCCAGTCTGGAACGACCGTTCAAATGCCCACGAATCGTCTCACAAAAGACAGTGCCTGGATGCGCCTCGCCCTCGAAGAAGCCGAGGATGCGGGGGCCGCCGGTGAAGTACCCGTCGGAGCCGTCATCGTCCGTGACGGCGACCTGCTGGCTCGGGGCGCAAACGCCATGGTGGCCTCTGGGGACCCAACCGCGCACGCGGAGATGATCGCCGTACAGGCGGCACTCGCGGCCCTCGGGGTGCCTCGGCTCGAGGGCTGCACCCTGTATGTGACGCTCGAGCCCTGCGCGATGTGTGCCGGAGCGATCGTGCTCGCGCGGCTCGATCGCGTGGTGTTTGGGGCCTGGGACGACAAAGCTGGCATGGGCGGTTCGGTGGGGGATGTGCTCCGTCACCCCAAGCTGAATCACCGTCCGGAGGTCGCGGGTGGGGTGCTGGCCGACGAGTGCGGCGCGCGGCTCAAGGATTTCTTTGCCTCGCGCCGATAATTGTCCTGTAACTCGTTGACCTGCCCCCCGTTCCCTGATTATTTTCAAAGGCTACAGTGCGACTTGGACAGGTGGCCGAGTGGTTGAAGGCACCGGTCTCGAAAACCGGCGTACCGGCAACGGTATCGTGAGTTCGAATCTCACCCTGTCCGCTGGAAGTGGGCGTTCCCGACGCGTGATGCTGCATCTTGGCACGCGCGTCGGCTTGTTTTGAGCAAGGTTTGGACGGGTGGCCGAGTGGTTTAAGGCGCACGCCTGGAAAGTGTGTGTACGTTAATAGCGTACCCAGGGTTCAAATCCCTGTTCCACCGCCATATGCTTGTTTCATAGCATCCAATGAAACTCAAAAAGCCCAGCATTGCTGGGCTTTTTTATGCTTTCTCGTATCTCACGGATGGGTAATAGACAACACAGGCACAGTCGTCTGCCCCACATTGTTCTTGCCCCAGCACTTCACGCCCGTGCTGTCGAGCGC